>JBFYYZ010000030.1:0-2586 GCA_041309745.1 Bacillota bacterium
CCGCCGGATCATGAAAAAGATTGGCTGCACCGTTTTTGATGTGTCAAATAAGGCGGTAGAAGAGGTGGCTAACCGCATAATCCAATTGATCAAGGGAGGAGAGAAAAGTTGAACCTCACCAGGTATGTTTACCCCTTTATAGAGGGTGATAAAACGATGAAAAGCCTCCTCGGTGGTAAAGGAGCTAATCTGGCCGAGATGGCCAGGATCGGCTTGCCGGTGCCACCAGGGTTTATTGTTACTACCGAGGCCTGCAATCTTTACCTGGAAAGGAACGAAGGGCTCTGTCCTGAATTGAAGAATGAGATATTAGAAAATCTGAAGAATTTGGAAGAGCAGACCAGTCGTTCATTCGGGAGCAACTCTCCGCTTTTACTTTCGGTTCGCTCCGGAGCGGTAATCTCCATGCCTGGCATGATGGATACGGTTTTAAATCTGGGGCTTAACCCTGAGACATTAGAAACGCTTGCTGCTGAAGCGGGAAACCGCCGTTTTGCCCTCGATTGCTACCGCCGCTTTATCCAAATGTTTTCAGACGTGGTTTTAAAAGTGGGTTCTCACCACTTTGAAAATATACTTACCGCAGCAAGGCAGCAGAAAAAAGTAAAGACCGATGCTGAGCTCGAAGAGGCTGATCTTGAAAAGATTGTTAAGGGTTTTCTTGATGTCGTGCGCAAAGAAACAAGCCGCGAATTTCCTACAGATTCGCTGGAGCAGCTTTTTATGGCTGTTGAAGCGGTGTTTGCTTCCTGGAATACGGAGCGGGCAAAAGTATATCGCCAGGCAAGCCGGATTTCTGACAGTTTAGGAACAGCAGTTAATGTGCAGGCTATGGTTTTTGGCAATCTCGGCGAAGATAGCGGTACCGGCGTGGCTTTTACCCGTAATCCCTCTACCGGTGAGCCGAAGCTTTATGGGGAATATCTGTTAAATGCCCAGGGGGAAGATGTGGTCGCCGGCATCCGCACCCCAAGGCCGCTTGAGGAGCTTAAAGTAGATATGCCGGCCATCTATGAACAGTTTCTGCAGATCTGTGAGGTTCTGGAGAACGAATATCGGGAGATGCAGGATATCGAGTTTACCATTGAAAAGGGCAAGCTCTATATGTTGCAGACTCGTACCGGTAAACGCACGGCTCCGGCTGCAGTGCGCATCGCTGTTGATCTGGAGCGCGAAGGCCTGATTACCAAGGATGAGGCGCTTTTAAAAGTTGACCCGGACCAGCTCGAGCAGCTTTTACACCGGCGGATTGATCCAAACGCAACCCTTGAAGCAATCGCCAGTGGTCTTCCCGCTTCGCCCGGCGCCGCTTCCGGCCAGGTGGTTTTTGATGCCGACCGGGCCCAGGATCTGGCTAAAGCCGGTAAAAAGGTGCTGCTGGTACGTCCGGAAACTACTCCCGATGATATTCACGGGATTATTGCCGCCCAGGGTATCCTGACCACCCGGGGTGGAATGACCAGCCACGCAGCGGTTGTAGCCCGCGGCATGGGTAAACCCTGTGTTTGCGGCTGTGAAGAACTGCAAATTGATTTGGTCAAGAAAACGTTTTCAGTTAAGGGTATGGAGTTTACCGAGGGAGATATTATTTCGATCGATGGTTCAACGGGCCGGGTTTTTCAGGGGGAAGTGCCGTTAATTGACCCCGATTTTTCTCCCGAGTATTTTGAGCTGTTGGGCTGGGCCGACGAGGTGCGGCGACTAAAAGTGCGGGCTAATGCCGATAATCCCGAAGATGCCTGCAGGGCAATTGAAATGGGGGCCCAGGGGGTTGGTCTTTGCCGGACGGAGCATATGTTTATGGCTGCCGATCGGTTGCCGGTAGTGCAGAAGATGATTTTAGCCCCCAACCTGGCAGAGCGCGAAGCAGCTCTGGCCGAGCTGTTGCCGATGCAGCAGATCGATTTTAAAGGCATCTTCAGGGAGATGGCCGGTTTTCCGGTTACGGTCAGGCTACTTGATCCGCCGCTGCATGAGTTTTTGCCGGACCGCGATGAGCTATTAATTGAGGTTTACCGCCTGCGTTGCGGAGGCGATCCGGACGGCAGCCTGCGAAAAAAAGAAACCCTGCTGCAAAAAATAAACGCTCTCTCCGAGTTTAATCCGATGCTCGGGCATCGTGGATGCCGCCTTGGCCTGGTCTATCCCGAGATTTACCGCATGCAGGTTAGGGCAATTTTTCAGGCCCTCTTTGAACTGATCGATGAAGGTCTGGAGACTGAAAAACTGCTGCCGGAAATCATGATTCCCCTGGTTGGACACAGGACCGAGATTGTAATTATGAAGCAACTTGTTGATGATACGGCAGCAGCGGTCTTTGCTGAGCAGGGTAAAAAGATCGATTACCTGGTCGGCACGATGATCGAGCTGCCGCGCGCCTGCCTGGTTGCCAGTCAACTGGCGGAAGTTGCCGCCTTTTTCTCTTTTGGCACCAATGACCTGACCCAAACCACCCTCGGCTACAGCCGCGACGACTCGGAAGGCAAGTTTCTGCCCTTTTACCTGCAGAATAAGATCCTCGAGGTTAACCCTTTTGCTGAATTCGACCGGGAAGGCGTCGGGCGCCTCGTTAAGCTGGCGGTCGAA
>JBFYYZ010000031.1:0-4131 GCA_041309745.1 Bacillota bacterium
GGACGATATAGCCATCAGAAACAAGATCTTTAATCACTTTTTGGACTGCGCGCTCAGTAATTCCCACCTTACTGGCAATCTGGCGGGTAGTTGTTTGCGGGTACTTTGCCACGTAGGCAAATACACGACCATGATTGGTTAAAAAAGTCCATCTACATTTTTTCATAACTAATGATCCCTTTTTATCTCTTGCAGATCGGTCTCATGTAAGATATACTTAGCAAACGAAAAAAAATTCATGGTTATTTGTTCATATTATAGGCTGAGGCAATGATTATGTCAATTCATGCTGAAAGGAAAGGAAATGTCCTTTGCAACCTGTTTAAATTGTATTGATGGCAGAACTCACCTCCCTTTGATTGACTGGATTAAAACTTACTATGGGGTTCAATTCGTTGATTTGATTACTGAGCCTGCAATGATTGAATTACTTGCCGGCGGTTTTCAGGATAACACTTTACTGCTTAGCAAAATTCGCCTTTCTATCGAAAAGCACAGCTCAAAAATCATCATTGCAGCAGGTCATCATGATTGTGCCGGTTGTTCAAAAAGCAATCTGGAACACAAAAAAGATCTCGATAAAGCTGTAGCGAACCTGGCGCAATTATTCCCTAAAGTGCATGCGTGTGGAGTGTGGATCAACGAAAACTGGACAGTAGAACAGGTCATTTAAATCTATTTAAATTATATTAAGGAATGATCACCAATGACTTACCGGAAAATCGAAAAAATCCTCGTTGCGAACAGAACAGTGCCGGCTGTAAGAATTTTGCACACCTGCCGGGATCGTAAAATCAGTACCGTTGCAGTATACAGCACCCCGGATCGATTAGCCCAGCATGTAATGATGGCTGATTTCGCTGTTCAGATCGGTGAAGCCCCACCGAGAGATTCCTACCTAAACATTGAGAGGATCATCAATGCTGCCCTTAAAACAGGAGCGGATGCTGTCCATCCCGGCTGGGGATTCCTGTCTGAAAACGAACAGTTTGCCTCAGCGGTAATTGACTCAGGCTTAATTTGGATTGGCCCTTCACCGGAAGTAATTCGGGTTATGGGCGATAAAAGGGAAGCCAAGCGCATTGCCGCGGAGGTAGATATTCCTCTGATCCCTGGAATTAACGACGAAACCGATCCGGAAGCAATTAAGGACTGGATGAAAAGAGAGAAAATTATTTTCCCGCTTATGATCAAATCATCCACCAGCGGTGGTGGCAAAGGCATGCAAAAAGTTGAAAATGAAGGGCAAATCAAACCGGCTCTTGATCAGGTGCGCTCAGAAGGTAAGAAGTATTTTGACAATGACTCTGTCCTGATTGAGAAATATATCGAACGGGGCCGCCATCTGGAAGTGCAAATTGTCGCTGATGAACATGGTAATATTCTTCACCTTTTTGAACGTGAATGTACTATCCAGCGGCGCAACCAAAAAATTATTGAAGAAGCGCCCGCACCGACCCTGGATGATCAGTTAAGGCAACAGCTTTATTCCGCTGCGATCCGTCTGATGAAGAGAATCAACTATACCTCGGCTGGGACTGTAGAATTTTTATTTGATTCAAAAAGCCGCCAATTTTACTTTCTTGAGGTCAATACCCGGCTGCAGGTGGAACACGGAATCACTGAGCTGTTGACCGGGCTTGATATCGTTGCCCTGATGATAGATATTGCCATGGGCAAGCCACTACCTATTAAACAATCGCAAGTCCACCCCAACAGATGGGCTCTTGAAGCGCGTCTTAATGCGGAAGATCCGGTAACATTCAGTCCATCTTACGGCACCTTGACCAGGCTTTTTTCACCCCAGGGGCCGGCAGTGCGGATTTCTCCGGGCTATTATGAAGGGGCGGAAATACCACCCTATTATGATTCCCTGATCATGCTGATCAAAGCAACGGGAGCTGATCGGGAAGGGGCAATCAGGGTGCTGGACCGTTCAATCAGCAGAAACCTGCGGATTGAGGGGGTTAAAACGCTTGCGCCTCTGCTGCTAAGCATCATTAGGCATCCTAAGTTTATTGCCGGGGAATACTCGACCCGTTTTCTTGAAGAAAATATGGAAGAACTCGTTTCCACGTTTAAGGAAAAAGACAATGAAGATGAAATGCGAAAAATTGCCCGTTATGTCGCTGAAGTATCAGCGCTTGGCACTCCAAAATGGATTTGAGGGATTAAAGTGACCAAATTAGTTGATCACGGTTTGTTTCAGCCGGGGTTATCACCCAAAGTTCTCGTGGACCAGGTCCGAAAGCTCGAGGGAGTCTGCCTGACTTCAACTTCTATGCGTGATGCCGGACAATCGGACTTTAAAAACCGCCTACGTATTTACGACCTAAAGTCGCTGGCTCCTCATTATAACAAGATGGGCCTTTTCAGTGCTGAGTGCCACGGCGGAGCGCGCTGGCATGTGGGAATCATTAATCGAAAAGAAAACCCCTTTGAAGAGATTGCTCTGTTGCGGAAGCTGATGCCAAACGTGATGCTGCAAACACTGATCAGGGAAACAAATCTGTGGGGCTACCGTCCTTATGCTCCCAATGTAATTAAACATGTTGTAGCGAATGTTGATATTGATATCTGGCGCTGTTTTTCGTTTTTAAATGATATCAGGAACATGAAGGTAGTCGCGGAAATTGTGATGGCCCGAGGCAGGTTGTTTGAACCGGCCATCTCTTTCACCCAAGCTGACTGGGCAACAAATGAATACTACTTAGGTGTTACCCGGGATATAGTAAATTTATGTTCAGGAACAGACGAGACTATCCTCTGTATTAAAGATATGGCCGGAGTGGGCAGTCCAGCTCGCATTAGCAGTCTAGTTGATGCGATTAAACAAAAATATCCGGATTTAGTGATACATTATCACAGGCATACCACGGACGGAATGGCTCTCCCAACACTGATGGCGGCAGCCAAGGCCGGTGTGAAGATCTTAGATGTCCAGGAAGATTCCCTTACCCGGTTTTACGGCCAGGCCCCGATCTTAAGCCTTCAGGCCGGGTTAGAGGAAAATGGTATTTCTGTTCACCTGAACCGTGCAGAAGCTGAAGCTGCCGTTGAAAAGGTCCGCGGCTGGATCAGACAATATGACTGGGCCGAATCGCCATTCAGGGGCTTCGATCACTGTGTAACTAAGCACCGCATGCCTGGTGGTGCCTTTCCGAGTTCCTTTGAACAGGCGGAACAAGGCAACTTCTTGCATTTAATGCCGGAAATACTGACCCTGATGTCTTATTACAACAAGATCATCAAATACTTTGATGTCACTCCCGGCTCACAAATTACCTGGACAACCTGCAGCGGTATTGTTAACCGTTATATGAAGAAAAAAGGTGAAACCGGAGTTAAAGATGTTCTCAAGCTGGTTAGGAAATTCGTTGAAGAGAAAAACCAGCTCTTTGAAGATATGGAAATTAAGGAACAGGAAGAGCTTTTGGATCTTTTTTCAGGGGTATCAAGCGATTTTAAAAATCTGCTGCTCGGTAAATATGGCAAGTTACCTGTAGGTTGGCCGGATGAATGGGTTTATAAGAGTACATTCGGTGATAGATGGGATTCTTCAATTAAAAGTCGAAGTGAACTCTCACCTTTGGAATTCATTAATGACGAAAAAATGGAAGAACAGCGAAAGGATTTATCTGCCGCAATCGGCAGGGAACCTGATGAAGAGGAGTTTATCCTCTACCTGATGCATCCCAAAGACGCTATCGAATACATTCGATTTAGGGAATCATATAGCGATGCCCCCTTAGTTTTGCCAACCAATATTTGGTGCAAGGGGCTTTCCGGCCCGGGCAGCAAACTTGAATTCGACTTCTGGGGCAAGCCCTGCTGTATTGAGCTGGTATCTGTAGGCGGGGAATGTGATGGGTATATCCACGTTTTAATGAAAGTAAATAATAAAACTCAGGTTTATACAGTTGAGACAGGCAAGACTACGAAAAAACCGCTAAGGATAGCTGATCATCAGGGAGAAATCGGCTCGCCCATAAACGGCAACCTCTGGCGCATCGGCAACTCGGAGCGGGGAGTCCTTAAGGTTGGCGATCTGGTACGCAAGGGAGAAGAAGTTGCCAACATTGAAGCAATGAAAATGGAAAATGCCGTATCGTCACCATTTGATGGTCAGAT
>JBFYYZ010000032.1:0-6143 GCA_041309745.1 Bacillota bacterium
AGTTTTCTGCTTGCAGGTACCACTTTTTGCCCTCACCGTGCTGGTGGCAGAATTCACACAAAGCTTTTCGCCTTCTCTCCAAAAAGTTATTGTTAATGTTTTATATCATGGTCTGACCAAATAATCATCACCAGGGGAACTTTTTAAGGTGTTGTTTATCTATATTATAGGTTTGACGACAGGATAAAGAAAGTGCTTGTCGAACAAAGTAATTGAGGGATAAGCAGATATAACGAGAGGAGAGACTCAAATGTTAAAACGTTTTGTGGTTGCAATGTTCCTGGTGGCGATGGTGTTGGCCTTAGCAGCGTGCTCTGCTGAGGAAGTAGAAGCACCACAGACCGAGTTGCCAAACCCCGTACAGCTATCTTCGGCTGAAGAGATCCTGGAGGATTTGGGCTTTAACCTGTTGACACCTGTTGGGGCGGAAGAAGTTACCTACAGCATTATTGACATGGGTGATGAGGAGAAAATTGCGCAGGTTGACTTTACTTTAGATGAAATCGAATATACTTACCGAGCCAGCGCGGCTGCTGAGTGGACTGACATCTCCGGCATGAATTATGAATGGACCGAAGAGGTGGAAACCAATGTTAGCTACACCACCGGTAAAACTTTTATTGCTGAAGATGATGATGATAAAGTGGGGGTAATCCTCTGGTTTGATGAAGTGCCGGGAATCCAGTACAGCCTGAGCATGGATAGAGAAGCTGATTACACAGTGCTGTGGTTCTTAGCCGAGCAGCTGTTCCAGCCGACCCAGTAGCAAAAGAAAAGTTCTGGTTTTAGATGATAACGCAGGAGGCTGCCCTTTAGTGGGCAGCCTCTTTAAGTGACAACAAACTTGCAAAAGCTCATTTCGTTAATTTTACCGGATGATCAACCGGATTTTAGTTAACTGATGTGGTAATTTTATGGCATAATAGTTTAAGCAAAATAGTGATTATAGGCGAAGGATTGATTAATTGACCACTCACTTACTGGGCGCAGTTTACGCTCTTCTAGCAGCAGTGCTCTACGGTGGAGCCGACTTTAGCGGCGGCGTTGCCACCCGGCGTTTAAACCAATACCAGGTATTGCTGATCACCGCGCTAACCGGGGCTTTAGTAATGATTATACTGGCCCTGCTGTGGGGCGAAGGGCTGCCTTCGGGCACAAGCATCTTTAATGCGGTTCTGGCCAGTATTTTTGGCTCAATTGGCCTTGCCACCCTTTATAACGCCCTGGCTTTTAAAAGAGCCAGCATTGTTGCCCCTGCTTCAGCTGTAGTTGCCTCTGCGGTGCCGGTTATCTATAGCGCTTTTACAGAAGGTCTGCCCGGCGTGGTTACTTTTAGTGGCTTTATCCTGGCAGGGATCGGCATTTGGCTGACAACCAGGTCCGATGTAGTGGATGGGGAAAAGGCAAATGACGGTTTAGTACAGGGCATCGTATCCGGCTTGGCGTTTGGCTGTTTTTTCATTTTTATAGCCCGTATCGAACCGGGCTATATTTTTAGCCCGCTAATCTTTGGCAAACTGGCAGCCGCCGCTGTCGGTTTGCTCTTTATTTTTAGTAAGCGATTACCGCTACCAAACCCAATCAAACATCCAATTGCTGTTTTTTCCGGTTTTCTTGATATTTTCGCTAATGTTTTGTATTTGGTTTCCACGTCGCTGACGCGGGTAGATATTGCTGCCGTTTTAGTATGCACTTATCCGGCTGCTACGGTAATTCTGGCGATGCTAATTTTTAAAGAAAAAATAAGCCGTTCCCAGGCTTTTGGCGTGCTGGTCTGTGTCATAGCCGTGGCCATGATTATCATCTGAGGCGCAGGTTAAAAAGAAATGATTACTATCTTTTCTTCCGCTTTTTCTTCTTAGGCTGAGCAAAGAGACCGGCTAAAAAGCCAAACGCTTCCAGCGCCAGGTTGAAATAGGAGTTAGGATCACCGGCGCTACCATGAACGGCCGCGACTGTATCGGTTATGCCATTACCCACAGTGGAAAGAGAAGTATCAATAGTCTGCACGCTTTTTTGCACGGCCCCGGTTATATTTTCAACATTATTTAAGATATGGGGCAGTACCGCCTCATATTTTTGGGCGCTTTTTGAAAGCCGCTCGGTAATTTCGGCTGTGTTGTCGGCAATTAAGGGCGCTTTTTCGAGTAGTTCGCTAATTGATTTTTCGTTATCAGTAATGATTTTGCTCGTGCTCTTTAATACTTCAGCCAGCCTTTTTAAGACTATGATCAGGTAAACCAGAGCCACCAGTGCGCCGGCAATTAGCAAAAACAACGCCAGGTCTTTAATTGATAATTGTAATTCTAACATATTGTCACCTCATTTATTCAAAGCATTAAGGTAAATACACCTGATTACGCTTAGCTTTCAGTCATTTTGTCGGCTGTAACTTCAATGATTTCTTCAAATTCATCTCCGCTCGATGCGGCTTCTTCCAACCGTTCCTGCAGTTCGCTTACGTATTCGGCAATAGTCTCCCGCAGTTGATCAACTACGTCAGCCGTTTTATCGACGATTTCTCTCCTTGTTTCCCGACCAGGTTTTGGAGCAAATAGAATACCGGCTGCTGCACCAAGACAGGCACCGATTAATAAGCCGGTAGTCACGTTACGGCAAGCCACTTTTTGGCGCTCACTTTCATTATCAAGGCTTAACTTTTCTACTAACTCCGCAAAGAATGACATTTAGATAGCCTCCTTTTTAAAAAGAGATAAAATATTGCCAAAATGCTGGACCTATCATATCATGGTTTTCTGCAACATTACAAGCAGAAACAGCGTATTTTAGCTCTATATGGTAAAATTCAGGGTAACAAAGTTAGAATCGATGATAATAACTAGAGTAAAAAGCCAATTATTCGCTGACGGAGCAAAAATAATGATCAAGAACATCGAAATAAACCCGCAGTTTGAAAAAGCGCTACACCTGATGGAACAAACCGACAGAAACATCTTCATTACCGGCAAAGCAGGCACCGGTAAGTCGACCCTGCTTGAATACTTTCGCTCGATCACCAGTAAAAATATTGTAGTGTTGGCGCCCACCGGGGTGGCGGCCGTTAACGTTAACGGGCAGACGATTCATTCATTTTTTGGCTTCCGTCCCGATGTAACAATCGAAAAAGCGAGGCGCGAAGCCGGTAAAAATACCCTGTCAATATATCAAAACTTAGATGCTATCGTTATAGATGAGATATCGATGGTTCGCTCAGATCTGCTCGATTGTGTAGACCAGTTCATGCGCATCAGAGGCAGGGCTTTCGGTGAGCCCTTTGGAGGCACCCAGATGATCTTTATTGGCGACCTCTACCAGATACCGCCAGTGGTAACTGGCCATGAAAAGGCTGTTTTCGAGGATTACTACGAGAGTGAGTATTTTTTTGATTCCATGGCTTATAGCGAAATTGATATTGAGCACCTCGAGCTTGAGAAAATATACCGCCAGACCGACCAGGATTTCATTGCTCTGCTTAATAAAATCCGCAACAAAACTGTGATGGAAGAAGATTTGGATTTTCTCAACGAAAAAGTGATCGGTAGCCAAACCAGGTTGCCGCAGGACGCCATTTATCTGACCACTACCAACGCCATGGCCGACGAACTAAATAAAGAGGAACTGCTAAAGCTGCCGGGCAATGCTTCGGTATTTGAGGCAGATATTAAAGGTGAGATTGAAAGAAAGAGTTTTCCAGCGGAAGACTTGCTGCTGTTAAAATACGATGCACAGGTTATGCTGCTGAACAATGATTCTGAGGGGCGCTGGATCAACGGGACTCTTGGCCGGATAGTTCAGATTAGCAGTAAGAGCTTAGCGGTTCAGTTGACTAACGGTAGTGTTGAAGAGGTGAAACCATTCCGGTGGGATGTTTTTCGCTTTTACTGGGATCAGGATGCGCTGGTGGTTGCCGCCGATAATATTGGTTCATTTAAACAGTATCCGCTGAAGCTGGCCTGGGCGATAACAATCCACAAGAGCCAGGGTAAAACGTTCGACAATGTGGTCATCGACCTGGGCAGGGGCGCTTTTGCTTCAGGGCAACTTTATGTTGCTCTATCACGTTGCCGCAGCTTAAATGGCATTTACCTGAAGCGGGCTGTTAAAGAATCGGATGTGCGCGTAGATTACCGGGTGGTAAGCCACATAACCGGCAGGCAGTATGCGCTTTCAGAAGAAAAACTACCGCTTGATGATAAGGTAGCCATTATTAAGGATGCAGTCGAGAAACAGGCTGAGCTGCAGATTGTATACCTAAAGAACACTGATGAGAAGACGGAACGGACGATCAAGCCGATTAGCGTAGGGATGATGAAATACAGCGGTAAAAACTATCTGGGTTTAACGGCCTACTGCTGTATGCGGCAGGAAACCCGCAATTTTAGGGTTGACCGTATTTTGGAAATTAAGAGCGGCGACACTTTATTTATTGCTGAAGGTTACAGCTCAGAAAAGAAGCCTAAGTTTAAAGCTAGCGGGCTTGCCGGGTGTATTGATGTTGAAACCACCGGCTTAAATGCTTTTTCAGATGAGATAGTGGAGCTGGCCCTGATCCTTTTTAGCTACGATCAGGATGGTATCAAAGAGATTGTTGAGAGTTACAGCGGATTAAGGGAACCGCACTGCGAGATAAGCTCAGGCGCACAAAGAGTGCATGGGCTGTCGCTGGCAGATTTAGCCGGGCAGCGCCTTGACATGCTCCGCCTTAAAGAGATGATTGCCAGGTCTGATTTTTTGCTCGCCCATAACGCTTCGTTTGACAAAGGTTTCGTGCGGCGAATTATTCCGGAGACACGGACCAAACGCTGGTACTGCTCCATGACCGGCATCAGATGGAACGGGGGCAGGGGTTTGCAGGATCTGCTTGCCGAGCATGGGATTTTGCCTGACCAGGCGCACCGGGCCCTGGATGATGTTGAAAGTCTGCTGTCGCTGCTAAGTTGTACGAACCGTCAAGGTAAAACCTACTTTTCCGAACTGCTCAG
The DNA here is from genome assembly GCA_041309745.1 of Bacillota bacterium. Lineage (GTDB taxonomy): Bacteria > Bacillota > Dethiobacteria > DTU022 > DTU022 > UBA993. The sequence continues at coordinate 4,983 of JBFYYZ010000032.1, forward strand.
CCGCAAGCCATTATTTTGAAAGCGGGGGATTTATTATGGAAAGCTCTACTTGGTACCTGGAACTTAAGAAACCATCCTGGGCACCACCTGGCTCGCTGTTCGGCCCTGTATGGTCAGTTCTGTACATCCTGATCTTCTTGTCCTTTGGCACAGTCTTTTATCAGACAGCAACAGGCCTGCTACCGCGGGTAGTTGCGATACCATTTATTTTAAACCTCGTTTTTAATTTTTCTTTTACCTATTTTCAATTTAGGCTGAAGAACAATCTGCTGGCCTCAGCTGATATCTTGCTGGTATTGGTTACTCTAATATGGGCGATGTTGATTGTCTGGCCTTATCTAAGCTGGATTACTTTAATCAATATCCCTTATTTGCTATGGGTTATATTTGCCTCAGCACTGCAGCTAACCATAACCAGACTGAACTATTAAAGAGGTTTTATGTGACATTGTTCGGGTTGTTGTGGTATTATTGTCTTACGTTTTGATAATCTTCTCTGTAAATAGCACAAGATAGAGAAAATGATCGAGGAGGGAAAAAGATGACCGAGGAAAAGGAAATGAAGAATTGTCCTCATTGCGGCCAGGAAGTATTTGCTAAAGCAATTAAATGCAAACACTGCAAACAGTTAATAAACACCGAGCCCGGCCTGGTTCAAGAGCAGGAAGAAGTATTAACCGATAATGAAGAAAAAGGATTTTTCGCTTCCCTGTTTGACCTGAATATGACTGAAATGATTACCCCGAAGATTATCCGGATTGTCTTCATCGTTGGCCTGCTTGGCGTGCTTGTTAGTGCTGTATTTGGTCTTGTAACGGCAATTATGTCCGGTAATGTGGTGGCCATTATTTTGGCTATCATAGCGGTAGTGGTCGGTTTTTTTGTGGCGGCAATAATGCTGCGTATCTACTTAGAGATCGTGCTTGTCTTCTTTAAGATTTACGATGAGCTGAAATACGCAAACAAAAAATAAGCTAAATAATTTGATTAAAAAAACGACAGGATTGATTTTCCTGTCGTTCTTTTTTTTTGTGAGCCAACCAGGGCTCGAACCTGGGACACCCTGATTAAAAGTCAGGTGCTCTACCAACTGAGCTAATGGCCCGTACATGGTGGAGAGGACTGGATTCGAACCAGTGAAGGCGCTGCCAGCAGATTTAC
>JBFYYZ010000033.1:0-14035 GCA_041309745.1 Bacillota bacterium
TTTGCAAGCTCTTGGCATACTTACAGGTCTTGATGATCAGGAAAAGTTCGACAGCATCCAGGGTCTGGGTCCGGCTATCGCTGTGCAGCAAAATATTATTCGCCAAAGTAACCCTCGTTCAACGGTTGGTTCAAGAACCGGGATGATCAAAATGCTAGCGCTGCTCTACGCAGGGGAAGGCCAGATTATTTGCTCTACCTGTGAGACGCCGGTGAACAACTACCTTATTTGTGAAAAATGCGGGAACAATGAAGAGCGCCTGCCGCCGGACTATTATTCTCATAATGATCCGAACGGAATGTGCCTCAAATGTTTCGGACGTGGGGCATACCATGAGATTAATATGGAGAAATTGGTTCCGGGCAGCCGGACAACTTTGGGGCAGGTTTTTGAAAAAGCCGGGGTAACGCCCGGTTATTTTAGGTTGCTGCAAAGGAAATATAATGCATACTTAACGGTGCCTTTTGCGTGTTTACCCGAAGATGTAAAGGAAGAAGTGATTCATGGTCATCCTGTAAATGGCAATTTTGAAAAACTTAGCTATTGCCTCACAAGAATCTTTCAAGGCCGTCTCTATCGGGGTGAAGACTTAAACGGCATCTATACCAGGGTAACCTGCTCTGCCTGCCATGGATTTCGGATCGGAGAAGAAGCGCGCAGAGTGATGTTAAATGGCAGGCACATAGGAAACCTGGGGCAAATGACCATCTCGGAACTGGATTCTTTCCTTGGAACTTTATTAAACCTTAAGACATTCACTCCACTTGGGAAAAACCTGCTGAAAGAGATCCTGGCAAAAACCAAAAAGCTAATCGAAGCCCGCCTGGGTTATCTTTCTCTTTACAGGGAGATGCCCACTTTAAGCGGTGGAGAACTGCAGCGGCTTTTTTTAAATGCTCACCTCGATTCAAAAATGGATTCTCTGATCTATGTACTTGATGAACCAACCTCAGGTTTGCACGAATCTGAAAAACTCGGCCTTTTGAAATCTATTCTTGCGCTGAAAGAATTGGGCAATACCGTTATTGTAGTAGAGCATGACAAAAACACAATCCAGGCGGCGGAAAGTATTATTGACCTGGGTCCGAAAGCCGGCGCAGAAGGCGGCCAGATTGTTTACCAGGGTGATTTTGCGGGACTGCTCGAGTGCAGGGAATCAATAACCGGCCAATACCTTTCCGGTAGAGTAGCCATGCCTATGAGAGACCTTTGTTCAAGCGTTGAAACGCTGCCCTGCCTGACAATCCGCAATGCAAAAACAAATAACCTGAAAGATATAACAGTTTCATTCCCCTTGGGTGTTTTAGTGGGAATCGGGGTTTTGTCGGGCAGTGGGAAAAGCTCCCTTGTTTCCAATACCCTGATCCCGCTTTTGAGAAGCTATTTTCATGACAGCACCTTCCTTCTGGAAGAAATTGAAAATGATGAACAGAATGATATTGCCGAGGCAATAATTGCTGCAGACAGGCTGGAGGGGATGGAGCAGATCTCTGGTTTTGCCGAAGTTTCGCAAGCTCCCATCGGCAGGAATATTAACTCGAACCCTGCATCATATATCGGTGTATGGGATAAGATACGCAGGCTTTTTGCCAGCCAACCGCAGGCCACTAAACTAAATATTGCTGCAGGCCATTTTTCTTTTAATTCAAAGGGTGCTTGTTCGCAATGCTTAGGCGTCGGCTATGAAAAAATCTGGCTGGGCGGAAATTTAAGTATTAATAAAACATGCAGCCTATGCCACGGAAGACGGTTCAATGATCAGGCTTTGGCTGTTAGGTATAAAGATAAAGACATTCATGAAATTCTTGAGATGACTGTCACAGAAGCAGTTTTCTTCTTTGGTGATAACAAAGGAATTGTATCCACCCTGAAGGTATTGCAGCGTATCGGTATGGGCTACATAAAGCTTGGTCAGCCTACCCCAACATTAAGCGGCGGAGAGGCGCAAAGAATAAAACTGGCAAAAGAGATCGGCAGACAGAGAAAAGGCCATATCCTTTATGTGCTGGATGAACCTACGACAGGTCTTAGCCTCTACGATACCGCCAGGCTCATTGAGCTAGTGGATGAGCTTGTAGCAAAAGATAACTCCGTAATCGTCATTGAGCATGATCCGGCAGTTCTCGCTTCCTGTGACTGGATTATCGAATTGGGTCCGGGTGGAGGGGCAGAAGGTGGTTTTATTATTGCGGAGGGCTCGCCTCAGATGCTGAAGGAAAACACAAAGTCAATTAGCGGAAGGTATCTATAATGGAAAGAGATTACTGGCCGACTAAACAGTGGCGGACAGCTACTCCTGCGGTAATGGGAGTGAATGGGGAAAAGCTCGCGGGGCTTGATACTATGATCAAGTCTGGATATGGCAATATCAATGGTTTCGTTATTGTGCACAAAGGCCATATCATCTTTGAAAGGTATGACCATGGTTATGGATCTGAAGATCCCCATCATGTAGCATCTGTGACCAAAAGTATCATATCTGCGCTGATTGGTGTTGCCATTAATGCAGGATATATCAAAAATGTGGAAGAGAAAGTACTAGATTATTTCCCCGAATATATTGCCAACTACGCCAATATGAAACGGGCGGTAACGATCAGACATCTACTGACCATGACTGCGCCGTTCCCCTTTTCCTGGAAAACGGGGGGCAGGGGTGGCCAGGAACCGCTGGATAGGCTGCGCAGGCAGCGTGACTGGGTAAAGTATACCCTTGACCTGTTGGGGCAAAAAAGTCAGCCCGGGCAATTTCAGTATTATACAGCAGGAACGCACCTGCTTTCAGCCATTATTACCCGGGTAACAGGTAAGAGCGCCCGGGAGTATGCCAATGAGCATCTGTTCCGCCCACTGGGGATGAATGAAATCCCAGATCATCAGTCGAACTCATTTGGATTAGATGACGTGTTTGGAAAGAATGTAACTGGGTGGGTCAAAGACCCGGATGGCAATACTGCAGGTGGCTGGGGGCTTACCTTAACTCCCAGAGATATGGCACGTTTTGGTCTTCTCTATCTGAATGATGGATTTTGGGAAAATACCCAGGTTATAACCAGGGAATGGGTTAATGAATCAACGGCTATGAACGCTAACAACTACGGTTACCTTTGGTGGCTGAGAGAAGAGGGCGGCATTTTCTCTTTTTCAGCGTTGGGTAGTGGCGGCAATGTGATCTGTTGTATTCCGGAAAAAGACCTGGTCGTGGTCATTGCATCTAAAATTATCAGTAAGCCTCGAGACCGCTGGCCCCTGATTGAGAAATGTATTATTCCAGCTCTAGGTGATTTAGGTCGAAATTAATTAAAATGATATGCAGCTCAGTTTTTAAGTAATGAACTTGATGAACCACTGGTTTCAATCGCAGCTGAATTGAATAGTAGAAAATCGTTAAATTATACTCTTTCTTCGGATGAAAAAGTAGGCTTTGTTTATCCCGTCTGTGCCTGGCTGCCGCCTTACATGGTTGTTGACTTGATTAAAGCAATGAAGATCAACAATTATCGAAATAACTATTTATTTTCTGTCTCCACTTAATATTATTTTGCCAGCGGCGGTAGTAGTATAATAAGCGTATTGTTGTAATAATTGCTCCCGGGGGTGTGCTGCTGGTGCTGGTTAAAGGGTTTCGTTTTGGGATGCTGCTGCAGTTTGCAGTCGGGCCAGTTGCTCTTTTTATCTTTCAAACTGCGCTGCTGAGCGGTTTTGTAACAGCTACAACCGGCGTGATTGGTGCGGCACTGGTCGATGCTGTTTTCATCGTAGCGGCGGTCATCGGTATCGGCGCGATTATTCAAAAGAAAAAAGCTGCTTTAGTCATGAAAATATGCGGTGCCTTGATCTTAATCGCTTTCGGGATCAGTACGGTGCTGGGGGTTTTCGGCTTATCATTCATTCCCGGTTTTAACCTGGCCCAGGGTGTTGAAGCCGGCAACGTGTTTCAGCGGGCGGTGCTGATTACTGCTTCAAACCCGCTTACCATCATATTCTGGGCTGGAGTTTTTTCCGCCAGGCTGGCTGAAGGTGATATGGCGAAAAGTGAAGCCTACACTTTCGGTTCTGGCGCTGTGCTGGCCACGCTGTTTTTCCTCACGTTAATTGCTGTAATCGGTACTACCTCGGGCAGGTTTCTTTCTGCTCCCGTGATTCAGGTTATGAACGCCGCAGTGGGTTTATTGCTGATCTATTTTGGGGTAAGAATGTTTATAGGCAGGAAAGCTTAAATAAGAAGTGTGGTTGTTAAAAATAGAGGACAGAGAGAAACGTCCCCTCTGTCCTGTGAATTTATTCGCCCTCATCTGAACCGTCGATCTCAACACTTATGCTTCCAATGACTGACTATGTTGGTTTTCGATTGAGTCTCTCAACCTCTGCCAAACATTGGCAGTATATAGGTGGCGAGAAAGTAAAGAATTATTATCGTTATCGCAGCAATAAAGAAATACTTGATAAATATCGCGCCTACTAGGCTGGGGTTTCTCTGAGTCTGCGTATGTTGCTCTGTTTTATCAACTGACTGATAATCGTCACTCATTAAAATCACTCTCCCATTCGCTAATAATTATAATTGTGTACAGCGTTCTTGGTATGAAAGCTTTACTTTTTCTGAAGAATTACAAGGCCATTATTTGCTAATAGCGAATGATGGCCTTAATGTCGAAAAATCCGGTATTACCTCCGCCATCGACTATAACCAAACCCACCAAATAATACAATTAAGACAATCACAATAATTAAAATCGTGGTGCTGTTCATTTAAGCATCTCCTCCTTTCCTTTCTTGAGTAAATGCTATTATAAAAAGTGCTTAGAAATCTATTAGGAAAGTTCTCATTTTTTATGATCTTAAAGCAGTGGTGTAAACGGTGGAGATTTAGTTTCGCCCAATGCCTCCTTATTTCGGGTAATATGCACTAACCAGCACAGATAAGAAACATGATTACGAAATATATGGGAACCTTGCTTATAGCATTCTGCGTGTCCAAGTTGATAGTATGAGAAATAAAACAAAGTCAGATTTTCGTTAAAAATTGTAACGTTTAGTCAGAGACAACAACTGTTTAGAAGAGGAGGTTTATTCCTATGCCAGAAACAGGTTTACTAATCGGTATAATCACTGTTGTATTTGGGATTATCGTCATGATTTTCCCCAAGATTCTTAACTATATCATCGGTATCTATCTTATCATTATCGGAATCATGGGTATTTCCCAAGCGCTGTAGTCGTAATAGTAATGCTTATGCGAGCCGGTGGAACTGTTCATGATCAGAATGTAGGCAATAACTCATAAACTAAATGAGAGGAGGTGAAATCATGAACGAAGATATCTTAAAAGGAAAGTGGAGCGAGATGAAAGGCGAAGCCAAGAAAAAATGGGGCAAACTAACTGATGACGACCTGATGGTTATTTCAGGGGAGAAGGAAAAACTGGTCGGGGTTCTACAAACGAAGTACGGATATGCGAAAGAAAAGGCAGAGGAAGAATACAAGTCATTTCTTGACGGGCATTAAATAGCTGTTTAATGGGGATCTCGTTTAAATGATGGCAAAATATATTATACAGCGCAAAGGGACGGATAGGGAGTCACCCCAACACGTCCCTTTGTGGTTGTCCCTACTGATGTAAAAAATAGAGGACAGAGAGAAACCTCCCCTTGTCCTATTGCTTTAACAATTTGCAGAAATCAGCTCGAAATAGGTTTTAACCGTGGAAGGGTTCATGCCTGTAAAGATGCTGTTGGAGGTAGAGAGCATGAACATTTTGTCACCGCCATCTCGCAGACAGCGATCGAATTCCCGGCTGACAGCATCTCGATCTGAACCGCAAAGCAGATTTACATCAAAATTGCCGATCAATACCAACTGGTGACCATACTGCTGTTTGACTGTGGCCAGGTTGTTTCCGGCCGGTGGTTCCAGGCCGTGGACGCCTGCGAAGCCTGCCTGGACAGCAAAGGGCAGCAACTCTTTCATTTGTCCATCGCTGTGCCAGATTACGGGCACTGGCAGTTCTTCAACGATCCGGCGGTGGCGTGGAAGAACCAACTGCTGCCAAAAAGTGGGCGATATCATCGACCCTCCCCGGTGGGCAGCATCATCGCCCATTACAATCAGTTCCGCTCCAAGCCGGACAGCCTGCCTGAAGAGGGCCAGGCACCACTCTGTTCTCGTATCCATAACCGCTTCGACAAAAGCGCTATCACTGTAAAGGCTGCAGAACATGTTTTCCATGCCCATGGCCATGTAGGTGTTCATGAACGGTCCGACATGGGTACCGAAAAAAGGAAAGTGATCAGGAAATGTGATTAATGCCTGCTCAACTGCTTTTACTAAGAAGAATTTTTCCGGATTGTGGGGGGGGGGGGATGAATCTTCTGAGGTCAGCAGGGGTCTCCAAGACTCCTGCATGATAAAAACCCTTATGCCAAACCCTTCCGAATTCGTCCACGCCGTCTTTCCAGGAGTTGCTTTTCGGGGGGCTGGAAGAGGGCAGTAGTATAACATCCTGACCCAGCTCGGGATGGGCTAGGGCCGGGTTGCTGACACCGAGTTCCTGATGCAGGGCATCAATCCACACCTCAAAAAGAGGAACGCGGTCAGGTATTCCGCCTTCAAGGACGGCTTTTACACGCTGGTATGAGTTCAGTTAGTGTTCCCCCATTTTGCAGAATATTTGTTGTACCCCCGGGCCGGCGGCCAATTCTCAAGGATTGTATTATTAAATGCCGATCAATCACTTGCATGATTTCGGCAGAGCTTATTAATAACCTTCTAAAGCCTATAAGGATAGCAGTAGCAAGCGCGGAATTTGAAGGCCTGGCCGATTTATATTAAAGAAAGATAGTAGACCATAGCAAATCAAATAAAGAAGGTTTTTGAAGATGTTATTATTTTGTGATGTTGTAACATAATAGAGGTGCTTAAATGTCAGCCTTGGGAAAACGAACAACCATATACCTGGGCACAGAACTGCATCGAGCTTAAAAGCTAAAGGCCATAGAAAAATCAGAGTCAATTTCAGCTTTAATTAATATAGCGGTACGCGATTCAATCATTGAAGATGAAGATTATGAGTACAACCAAACTTTTGCAGCGCGAGTCAATGAGGAGCTGATCAGCTACGATGCCCTGATCAGCAGGTTAAAAAAAGATGGCTATATTTGAGATTTCTACCACTAGAACAGATGGTTTTCTGCGGACTAATATACGCCATGGTTTGCAATTTACACGTTTTTGTGCTATTATAAATATAGTGTAAAAAGTAGAAGAAATTGGACATCCGTAAGCCTCCTAATAATGGTAGCGCAAAAGATGGTTGATGAAATTCCGCTTTTTGGACAATACGATTTAGGAGGCTATAATATGGACGGTACAGTAAAATGGTTTAACGCAGACAAAGGTTACGGTTTTATCGAAAGAGATTCCGGCGAAGATGTCTTTGTTCACTTCTCTGCTATTCAGGGAGACGGGTTCAAAACATTGGATGAAGGCCAGAAGGTCGAATTCGATGTTGTCACCGGTGACCGTGGTCAGCAGGCCGAAAATGTAGTTCGTGTCTAAAGCATAACTTACATTAAAAGATGAAGAGCGCTTCCGGATTAATCCGGAAGCGCTCTTTTAATTTTGCTTCCCAGACTGAGATATATTACACCTGCTTTACCTGTTAGCAGGATATTAAAAATAATTGCCGAAATTAAAACCTGATATCGATTCATATAATAATGCCTGGCAGGTAATAATAAGAGATGGAGAAATATTAATGGCGAAAAAGAAGAAAACTGATTCGAACGCTGAGATTTGTCTGAACGGTGAGACTGACGACTCTCATGCTGTAGAAATGTCAGAGGTAGGTTTCCCGATCATCGGTATCGGCGCTTCTGCCGGCGGGTTGGAAGCTTTGGAACTCTTTCTGAAAAACGTTTCCGATGGTAGCGGCATGGCCTTTGTTATTGTTCAACACTTAGATCCAACACGTAAAGATCTAATGGTGGAGCTGCTTCAGCGTATTACTCCCTTACAGGTTATTCAGGTTATGGAACGCACGGTGGTCAAACCCAATTGCATATACGTAATTCCGCCGAACAAAGATATGTCGATCTTTCACGGGATGTTGCATCTTTTTGAACCGGCAGAGCCCCGCGGTCTGCGTTTGCCCATCGATTATTTCTTCCGTTCCCTGGCAGATGATCGGCAGGAACAAAGCGTTGGCGTTATCCTCTCGGGTATGGGAACTGATGGAACACTGGGCCTTAGCGCCATTAAGGAAAAGGGTGGGGTGGTCTTTGTCCAGGATCCGGTTTCGGCTAAGTTTGACAGCATGCCGACAAGCGCTATCGAGGCAGGCCTGGCCGATGTTATCGCTCCGGTGGAGGAGCTGCCGTTAAAAATTACTGCTTATCTCAAATATAAACCTTCCATCGACAGATCTGAACCGGCTTTAACAGAGAAAACCAAGAGTTCATTTGATAAGGTAATGATCATGCTGCGCTCGAAGACGGGCCACGATTTTTCTCTATACAAAAAAACCACAGTTTACCGCCGGCTGGAGCGCCGTATGGGTATCCATCAGATAGATAATATAGCCACCTATGTTCGTTTGCTGCAGGAAAATCCCCAGGAGCTTGAGTTGCTTTATAAAGAGCTTTTAATCGGGGTAACTAATTTTTTCCGCGATCCGGAAGCGTGGGAGCAACTGAAAACCGAGGCTCTTCCGGAACTGCTGGATGGAGATAAAAAACAGACTCTGCGGGCTTGGGTGCCGGGTTGCGCAACCGGCGAGGAAGCTTATACTTTGGCCATCATCTTCAAGGAGATGGTGGAGATGATAAAACCCGTTCAGGAATTATCGCTTCAGATATTTGCTACCGACATCAGCCAGGAAGCGATCAACAAGGCTCGTGAAGCCGTTTATCCGGCCAATATTTCTGCTGATGTCTCACCGGAAAGGTTAGAACGGTATTTCGTTCAGGTGGAGAGCGGTTTTCAGGTTACAAAATCTATAAGGGAGATGGTGGTTTTTGCTCAACAAAACATCATCATGGATCCACCCTTTACCAAGCTGAATTTCCTCAGCTGTCGCAACCTGCTGATCTATCTGACCCCTGAGCTGCAGAAAAAAATTATACCTCTCTTCCACTATAGTATAAAATCAGGCGGTTTTTTATTGTTAGGGAATGCTGAAACTGTCGGCAGTTATACAAACCTTTTTGAACCGCTGGCGGGCAAATCCCGGCTATACAGGCGGCTTGAACCCACAGTGCAGTCCGAGCCGGTTGAGTTTCTATTACCTCATGCTCCTAATCCGCTGCCACCCTCAAAACCGGCGGAAAATATGCAAGCCCTGGTGGATCAATTAATTTTAAAGCGCTATGCACCTGCATCTGTCCTCGTCAACAACAACGGTGACATTTTATATATTAGCGGGCGGACAGGCACGTATCTTGAACCGGCAGCCGGCAAGGCCAACTGGAATGTTTTTGCAATGATCCGTGAAGGTCTTAGCTATGCCCTGAATAACGCTTTTCAGAAGGCAGTGCGGGAAAAAGAAGAAGTTACCATTAAAAACGCAGTCGTGAAGGCCAATGGCGAGGCAAAAACAGTAAATATAACTATTCAGCCGCTTGAAGAGCCGGAACCTTTGCAGATGATGGTGTTGATCGTTTTTACAGAAGTGACTGTGCCTAAAAAAAGCAAATTGAGAAGTATCGCAGGTTTTGAGGGTGTTAAAAGTGATCGGGTATCGGAATTGGAAGAAGAACTCCGGCAGGCCTACCAGGAGGTCCTAACTGTTCGCGAAGAGATGCAGGCATCACAGGAAAAACTCAGTGCAGTCAATGAAGAACTACAGTCTGCCAACGAGGAGCTGCAGTCAACAAATGAAGAACTAACCACTTCCAAGGAAGAGATGCAGTCGTTAAATGAGGAGCTGCAGACAATCAACCACGAACTGCAAACTAAAATAGATGAGCTGTCGCAGATCAATAACGATATGAAGAACTTGCTTGAAAGCACCGAAATCGCCACATTATTTTTAGATAGCACTCTACGGGTGCGGCGTTTTACTGCTAAGACTGCTAAAATTATCAAGCTGATACCTGCTGATGTGGGACGACTGATTACTGATATTGTTTCCAACCTGGATTATCCGGAATTGGCAGAAGATGCCCGGGAAGTTTTGCGCACTCTTAATTCCAGTGAGAGATCGGTTTCCGCCAATGATGGACAATGGTTTATGGTGAAAATTATGCCTTACCGTACACTTGAGGATAAAATTGATGGTTTGGTAATCACGTTTATGGACACTACCATTTCCAAGACGCTGGAAGTCGCCCTGAGACAAACCCAGGCTGAGTTGGAAAACCGCATGGTGGCAAAAGATCTGGATTTGAATAAAACCAAGAAGAGATTACAGACTGAAATACAAAAGAACGATTAGGAAAAGGAAAGCGCTGAGTACCGAAAAGCTCTTTCAACCATCCTGGAATCTATCGACCAGGGCCAGGCGGAATTACCGTCTGTCTTCAGAAATCTTCACCTCAAAGTGAGATAATAAAGAAGATATTATAAAGTTCTCCGAGCTGATCAGGCTGATTTAGATAGTCATTCCTAAAAAAGCAAAGTTAAATCACAAGATAACCACTAACCAATCTAGCATTTTGCTGATCCATAATTATTATCCCATCAATAAAAACAAAAAAATATTGAATAATGAGAACATTGCTAATAGATCTATTAGCACTATACCTGATATTATGTAAACGCAAGATAGAAAGAGAAGTCGGGTCAATTATTTTTAGGATGAAAGATCGGTTGCGCCTCTTGCAAAAACCTCGCGGTAAGAGGCGCAACCGACTCTCTTAGCCGGGTAAAATGTGAAAAGGAGCTATTACAAAAGAAAAACAATTTATTTAGGGAGGCGATTAATATGAGCAACATTATTTACGTAATCGGGCTGATTGTAGTGGTTTTCTTTGTCCTTAGATTTCTCAGCATTATATAAAGAAGTACAAAAGAAGTTACCTTATGATGAATCAGGTGTAATTGTTCCGATATCACTTATAACATGAAAGGAGGTTTTATCATGAGACTTAGTCCTCCCAAGGTTGTAGTATTTTGGATTTCGGTTGTGCTGGCTGCTATTGGGTTCCTGTCATTTTTTGGGGTTGTTCCGATTGAAGCTTCCACTGGATTCTGGGCATTGATCATCGGTTTCGTTCTGCTGGCTTTAGGCTGTCTTTTGAAAGATCTATAAAACAGGTTATCTTTGATGCTGTGTTTGAAGTAAATAATAAGTTTGGCCAAAGTGAAGTAACTGATAAATAAGCACAAAGATAATATTTCCGGACAATAAGAGCCTTGAAGATGATCTGGAAGCTTTATTGGCCAACCTACATTTAAAGGTGGTGCACCATAGGTATATGGGCACCGCCTTTTTAACTCCCAAAACACATATTCTCCATAATCGTACAGTTGTTAATCCGGCGCACAAAAGAATGAATTCAAAATGGCTCATTTTAAAGACGAACTTCCTTTAAGCTATAGTTTATTCAGCTATCGTCTTTCTGTTTATTGATAATATTATGTTGTCGCGCGACCAGCTGGGAACTATAATTGATTTGCAACTTGGGTTGATACTCCATTGCAAAGGATGATTAAAATGCAAGAAAACAAAGCCCATTTAGTTTGGATTGTTTTAGCTGTAATTGGCATTGTGCTACTGATAATCAGTGCTTTTGCCGGGCTCGATCAGTTAAAGAAGGCAAAAGGTGAGGCTGAAATGATTAGTGATCTGCCGGTAATCGATTATACTGATTATAGCAAGGCTGAATCAGGATCATTAATAGCAATTACCGGAATACTACAACCGGCTAGCGAAATCTCAAGACCGGATGATTTAATTGTCTATTACGAACAAACCTGGAATGTTGAATCTGACGACGAAGATGATTGGACAGGGCAGTGGGATACTTATACCTTTGCTATACCTGATTTTTTAGTAGAGCTTCCTTCGGGTATAATACCGGTTCTTGCAGTTGATAGAACAATAATTGACCTGCCAATTCATACTGTAATCGTATTAGAACCAAAAACCGGAGTTGTGGTTAACGATATTACTGAGGGGACAATGCGCCAGCAGGGCTTTAAAAACAATGACTTAATAACAGTTATCGGCAATAAGAATAAGGATGGATTTGTGCCCTCCCGCATTTCCGGCGGCAGTCGCGAAGATCTTCTAACACATCTAACTCATCGGGCTTCCGGCTTACTTATTGCTGCTATTGTTTTTGGTGTTATCGGGTTAATTCTCCTGATTATTGCTGCCAGAAATCTGTTGAGAGGAACCTGAGTACTGTTCAGTATTAGATCATGAACCGAAATATTTTTTTTGAGAATATGCTGTTTAGTTATTTCTGTTCATTAATATTATAGCGGAGTGTAGAATTATAAAATTGTAGCTATGTTAGGAGCATGTAAGTATTTTAGACAATCTGTTGAGCTGTTTGAAGAATCGATAAGTTTTGTTGCTTCTTTAGGCCAAAATCGCTAATAATTATAAAACGGTGAAACTATTTTTCTGTTTTCTGGTATTAATGTTATAAGGGTGGTTTTTGGAGGCGGAAAAACTGGTTAACGCAGCGACAGTGAACCTGATCAGACGATGCAAAAAAAATGACGACGATGCCTATAACCAATTGCTCCGTCAGTATGAAGCATACCTCTATCAGATTTGCTATAACTATACCCGGAATAAAGAAGAAGCCTTAGATATGATGCAGGAAGTTTATATCAAGATCTTCCGCGGTTTAAGGACCTTTGATGAGAGGCGACCGCTATTGCCCTGGTTAAAAAGAATTGCCATAAATACATTAATCAATCATAGCAACAAAAACCGGCTAGCTGAAACTTCACTTGATGGTAACTGGACAGCAGAGGACGAAAACTATCAAAACAAAAACCCACAGTCATATCTGGCAGCTGCTACCTATACTGAAGAACAGGTTATAGAAAGTGACACCCGAAACGTTATTGACAAAATGATCAAAGGGCTGCCTGAAGCATATAGAATTGTTCTGACCCTGCGCTATAAAGAAGATATGAGCTATGACGAGATCGCCTCAGTCTTGGATCTACCTTTGGGCACAGTAAAGAACAATATCTATCGGGCCAGAAAAATGCTTCGTCAAAAAATGCAAGCCTGTGACTTACTGGAGGTGTAACCAACATGCATGAAAAATTTCATGACTTATTGGAACAGTTTATCGATGGTGAACTTGAACCGGTTGAGGCGCTCATCCTGAATGAGCACCTGGCTGGCTGCCGATCCTGCAGGCAGATGTTGAACCAGTTGAAGTTAATTGACTGGGATCTAAGGCATCAACCGGTTATTGAAGTGCCTCCCGAGTTGGAAGTTTACCGGACTATGGCAGTAAAAGCCCATCTGGAAAATTTAAAAGCGGCCCAAAAGAGTGATCCTCTAAAAGATACCTGGCGCATGCAGAAGCAGATATTTCAGCATACCTTTGGTTTTGTTTCGTATATTCCGATTAACCGGACTATTTCCAGTTCTGCAAAAAAAGGTGTTGCAATTTTGGTCGGGGTAGCCGGAAGGCGCTTAAGGAAGAGAAGATCGCTGCTTTCGAGAATTATTCCGGGTCAGGCCTGATGGAGGTTAATACTTGATGTATATTGCAATCACTCTGCTTTACATAGTTGGCGCGATCCTACTGCTGCTGCTTTTCCTGGTATTCTTCATCCTGTCGGTACCTTTCCGTTACCTGTTAGAGGGTGGTTATGATGTCCGGCCCTGGTTTACTTTTAATATCAGGTGTTCACCGGCCTTTATCTTTGATGGTAAATGGGACGGAGTAGAAAAGAAAGATCTGAAAGCCAGGATTATTCTATTCGGTATACCGATCAAGATTGATCCGCAAAAAATGAGGAAAAAGGAAAAAACAGAAGACAAGAATATAAAAAGCAATAAAAATAAGCAAAAAGTTATAGGAGCAATCACCTCGATCCTGGATAAGGAGTTCAGGAG
>JBFYYZ010000034.1:0-3725 GCA_041309745.1 Bacillota bacterium
CAATGAAAAGCTGAAAACCAAAATCATTGTTCCTTCCGTGCCGCAGATTGCCGGTGCTCTGGGCGCAGCGCTGCTGGCGCAGGAAGATAGCTAAACCACTAAGGACGCAAGAACTGATCCAGCCTGCCGGCGTGCAGGCTTTTTTTGATCTGTCTGCTCAGCAAAGCAGTGATCAGGACTTTAGCCAGGTCAAAGAGAATGAAGGGGGCTACACCAGCTAGCAGAGCCTGTTTGATGCTGAATTGCATTAAAAGGCCGAGCTGCAAAGTGCCGGCCAGGTAGATTAGCCCCAGCGCTGGAAGCATTGCTGTTACCAGCTGCAGAAGCGAAGGTTGTGCCTTATTCTTAAGCAGTAAAGTTAAAACTAAAACTGCCGGGATAAAACCTAAAAGATAGCCACCGCTAGGTCCGGTTAACATGTAAAGGCCTCCCCTGGCCAAAGAGAAAACAGGCATCCCGACCGCGCCAATCAGCAGGTAGGCTATAATCGTGAGCAGCGCAGCTCTTTTAGGAAGGAGGGTACCCGTAAGCAGAACGCCAATTACCTGGCCGGTAAACGGTACCGGGCTGAAAGGCAGCGGCACAGCAATTTGGGCTAAGACAGCGATCAAGGCTACAAAAAAAGCGCTAAGAGTCAGGTGGGCAGTAGCGGGACGGGAATCATTCAATTAACTTACCTCGCCGTAACTGTACAGGTGGATCTGGCCATGGACATCCTTAACGATCAGCATGCCCTCGTCATTCAACCCGGAAGCAAGGCCGGTAAGAGATCCTCCGGGCCAGCTAATTGTTACTTGATGGCCTAGAGTGATGTTATTTCTGATCCAGATCTGGCGAAAAGGGGCGAAACCCTCTTTTTCAAATAATTTGTAGGCGCTTAACAAGGCCTGATGCAGGTTGATCAATAGTTCAGTCCGTTTGATCTTCATCCTGGTCTCAATGTACAGAGATGTTGCAACGGTGGCGATTTCAGGCGCAAGATCGGCGACTTTTTGGCTTACATTGAGACCAATACCGATAATCAGGTAATCAATACGATCCGGGTCACCTTTGATCTCGGTCAGGATTCCGGCAATTTTTTTGCCGCCGACCTGTAGATCATTAGGCCACTTGATTTGCACCGGCAGGTTGAATTCCCTGGAGAGATAATCGGCTATAACCGCGGCGGTAACCAGGGTTACCGGGCTCATCGCTGCCGGGGTTAGCTCTGCCGGCCTGAAGATCACTGAAAACCAGAGGCCGCTTCCCGCCGGTGAAAACCAGCTGCGACCAAGACGTCCTCTTCCTGAAAGCTGTTGTTCGGCGATGATCGTGGTAAAACCGGGGGCTCCCTCTTCAGCCAGTCTGCGGGCAACCAGGTTCGTTGAATCCACCGATTCCCGGTAAATAAATGCCATTTCGGCTAAGGCTCTTTTGTCAAGTTGCTCCGGCTCCTCCTCCAGGCAGTAGCCGTAGCGGGGACGGGCGCTAATCCGGTAGCCATTTTCCCTTAACCTTTGTATCTGCTTCCATACTGCAGAGCGGCTGATCTTTAGTGATCTGCTGATCATTTCACCGGAGACTGTTTTGCCGCGGTTTACTCTTAAAATTTCTAAAACCCTGCTGCCGTTATTATTCAAACTTTCACCTTATTTCAGAATTTGATAAAATCATACAAAGGGTTTCACCAATTGTCAACTTAAGAAACGACTAACCAGGTTGACAATGACCAAAAACCTTTTTTAGCGCTGAACAGGAAAAAGGCGCAGTTTGTGTTTAACTGCGCCTAACAAATATATATAAAAAGAGGGGGTCAACTCGATCTCATTATAAAGCCCTTATGTTACAGGAATATTACAAACAGGTTGTTTTTATATTACAAGGGATGTTTTGACCCATGGGAGTAGTTTTCTATGCCTGAAGCAAAAGAACTGATGCTAAAAGAATATGCGAGCATTGATTCCAAAATGCCCGGTTCAGAAGTTATTGATAAATTATTTGAGTCCGCAGGGCAGGTTCTGGCAGTATTTGAGAAGAAAAAATTTATGGGTCTGATTACGGCCCAGTCGGTGGCCTGCTTGTTCAGAGAGGTTATGACACCTGAATCTAAAATAGCAGGTGATTTGCTGCTTGTTCCCTGTCCGGAAATCTTACCTGAAACAGATCTGACCGGGGTATTAGCGGCCCTGCAACAGCAGCCTGTTGTTGCTGTAAAATCTAAACAGGGAAAACTAGAAGGGGTAATAACCGGGCCACTGCTGGCGCTAAAGCTTGCCGTTTCCGCGCAGGAACTGGAAAAAGAGCTTGATGCAGTAATTGCCTTTTCCTCAGATGAGATCCTGATTGCCGATCGGGAAGGAAAAATACTGAGGGCCAACCGGCTATTCGAAGAAAACTTCGGGGTAAGCCTTGATTCAGTATTGGGTAAGACAGTTGATGAGCTGGAAAAGAAAAAGATATTTTACCCTTCGGTAACCAGACTTGTTTTGGATAAAAAGGAGGCGCAGACGGTAATTCAGTCGCGCCGCGACGGCCGCAAATTGTTGGCTACAGGCACCCCGGCTTTCAATGATGATGGCTCGGTTTTCAGGGTTGTGGTCAATACCCGGGATATTACTAAACTGAACCGCCTGAAGCAGAAGCTGGAAGAAGCGGAGTTGCTGAAAAACAGGTACCAGCAGGAACTGGTTGAATTGCGCCAGGGCTACCTGGGTAGCAGTGATTTAATAGCTGAGAGTCCGGCGATGGTCGAACTAATCAAGATGGCGCAGAAAATTGCCGCTGTCGATTCAACGGTGCTGCTGACCGGCGAATCGGGGGTGGGCAAGGGGATGATCGCCCGTTTTATCCACAGCTGCAGCCCCCGATCCGCGAAACCTTTTACTGTGGTTAATTGTGGGGCCATTCCGGAAAACCTGTTGGAAAGCGAGCTCTTCGGCTATGCCGGCGGCGCCTTCACCGGAGCGCTGAAGGAGGGCAAGATTGGCAAGCTGGAACTGGCTAACGAAGGAACCCTTTTTCTTGACGAAATAGCCGACCTGCCACTCAACCTGCAGGTAAAGCTTTTGCATGTCATCCAGGAAGGGGTAATCAGCAGGATCGGCAGCACCAGGGATATTAAGCTTAATTTACGCTTTATAGCTGCCACAAACAGGGATATTGCCACTCTGGTTGAAGAAGGAAAGTTCCGAGAAGACCTCTATTTTCGCCTCGATGTGATCCCGCTTCTGGTGCCGCCTTTGAGAGAGCGCCGGGAGGATATCAGAAAGCTAACCGCAGCCTTCTTAGAAAAGCTAAACCGGCGCTACCGGAGGCAAAAAACTTTTTCTGCAGAAGCGCTGAAAGTCCTTGAGCAGTATCAGTGGCCGGGTAATGTGCGGGAACTGGAAAACCTGATTGAAAGAATGATTATTGTTGCTGAAGTTGACGAAATCTCGCCACAGGACCTGCCCCGCTATTTGCGGGGCGGGGATAATAAAGAAAGTATTTTGCAATCAGTAAAGGGCGATCTGCCGCCACTTAAAGAGGCGTTAGAAGCGCTGGAAAAAGATCTCTTGAGCAAAGCTCTGCAGCGCTACCGGACAACCTATGAGATTGCTAAAGCGCTGCAGGTTGATCAATCAACAATCGTTCGCAAACTTCATAAACATAAGCTGAGTGCAGAAAAATAACCTTGTAAAATGTCCATAATGCATTAATGCATTAATAATGCATTAATGCATTATTATTTTATGTAATTCTCCGGG
>JBFYYZ010000035.1:0-10866 GCA_041309745.1 Bacillota bacterium
TGCACAGCGGTAAACTCAGTTTTGGAACTAAACTCGGTTTTGGGATTTGCGATCTGGGTGGCAACCTGTTTTTCACAATGATGGGTTTTTATCTGCTATTTTTTATGACTGATGTGGTTGGTCTCGCCGCAGGGCTGGCTGGGACAGCCTTAATGATTGGCAAAATATGGGACGCCATAACTGACCCTGCTGTCGGTTATCTCTCCGACCGCACCCGGACCCGCTGGGGGCGGCGCAGGCCGTATATGTTCGTTGGTTCGTTTTTGCTCTTCGGGGCCATGATTCTCATGTTTACTGCTCCGGAATACAGCAGCCAGGGGCAGCTTTTTGCCTGGGGAGCAATCATGTACTGCCTGCTTTGCACCGCTTATACCCTGGTCAACATTCCGTATGGGGCATTGACCCCGGAGTTGACAACCGATTATAACGAAAGAACGGTGCTCAACGCCTTTCGCATGAGCAGCGCTGTGGTTGGGACCCTGGTCGGTGCCGGCCTGGTTTTACCGATTGTCGGTATGGCGGCAAGTGTTCGGGCTGGCTGGACTTTAAGCGGAACGGTGATGGGGGCGATCATGATGATCACCGGCCTGATTACCGTTTTTTCGGTAAGGGAGCCTAAGCACACCGAAGCTCCTCCGGCCCAGAATATCTTCAAATCGTACGCGCAGGTGCTGGGTATGAAACCTTTCTTAACCTGCCTCATTCCTTGGACGATGCATATCACCGGTATTACAATTATCCAGGGTGCTCTGCTCTATTACTATCTTTATCTATACGGTAATGAAACCGGTTTTCAGATGGCCCTTGTTGCCCTGCTGCTCAGTTCAATGATCTTTATCCCGGTTTGGACGATCATCTCGAAAAAGATCGGCAAGAAAAAAAGTTACAACACCGGAATGCTAATCGTTGCTGCTTCGGTCTTTTTGCTCTTTTTAATCGGCCACCGTATTCCAATGGAGATTTCCTATATTATTATGGCGGTAGCTGGCATTGGTTTCGCTACCCAGTATGTGATGCCTTATTCTATCATTCCTGATGTGGTGGAATATGACTATGCCGAAAATGGTATCAGGCGGGAGGGAGTTTTTTACGGCCTCTGGACCCTGACCAGCAAGATTGGGCAGGCCTTTGCCATCGCCTTAAGCGGCTGGACGTTAAGTGCATTTGGCTACATCCCTGATGTTGTACAGAGCGATCTGTCTTTGCTCGGGATCAGGCTGCTGTGCGGACCGATTCCGATTATTTTCTTTATTATTGGCATTGTCGTGCTCTCTTATTACCCGATTACGAGAGAAAAATATGAAGAAATCTTGCAGAAGATTGCCATGCGGGAAGGTCGATAAAAATATTTAGCGTGCCCTTGACGGACTGATGCCCTTTAAGTATAATACTTATGCACCAGATGCTCCTCAGTAGCTCAACGGCAGAGCGACCGGCTGTTAACCGGTAGGTTGCAGGTTCGAATCCTGCCTGGGGAGCCAGTTTTTTAAAAAGCCGGGCAAAGTATGAGCCCGTTAAAACATGGATTAATTAAGAAAGGCAGGTCCAGCGGACCTGCCTTTCGCCTTTACGGCGATTTAATTCAGGTTAAGCATCAAAAAAGAATCTACTTCTAAGAATTGAACAGCTTAGGTAACCGGATAAGAGCTAAAAAGCTCTACATCTATAACTTGGGTATTGCCCACCATATCGCCAACCCGCTGGCCTTTTTCATGAACCAGAGCCACGATTGGTTCTACCAGCGAGGAAAGGCCGTTGATGACCGGCACCCAGCTGAGCCCCCCAGAAATGAGTAGGGCAAAAACATTACGCACCAGGGACTGAACCTTGTTACAGGGTTCATTAGTGTTGAGATCAACCACCATCAGGCCACAGATCTTCTTACCCCAGCTCTGCCCGGCACCAAAGCCATCGCGTACAAGACTGTAGAAAATTGCCCAGCCGATGCCAATTAGAACAACCAGGACCATGAGAATAATCATCACTATGTTTGGCGCCGAGGAAACATTTCCGTCATAACTCACGTAACTGAAGAAAGGTATAATACTGAGCGGAATGATTACCGCTACCGGAACGGTAATAATCATCGCATCAATAAGGTAGGCAAGAATACGCTTGCCAACCGTCGCTTTCGGATAGCTGTAGTTGGTTTCTGTCACTATTAAGCCTCCTGTCACATTAACTAATCAGCGCTTATTTTAATCGAAATACTGAGATTTCTGCTGTAAAAACTGCTTCAAACTTAAGCCTGCTTCATACCATTCGGCAGCAGCCTCAGGTCCGATATAGCGGTAATGCCATGGTTCAAAAATATAGCCGGTAATCTCTTCTTTGCCTTCCGGATAGCTCATGGCAAAGCCAAACTTATAAGCATTTTCAGCGAGCCACCGGCCCTGATCGGTATCAGCATAAGCGGCCTTCAGGTCGACAGCCGTACCGCCAAAGTCAACAGTTGTCCCCAACTGATGCTCCGATTGGCCAGGCCGGGCGCTAAAACGGTTTGCTGCTTCTTCGCCGTAGTTGTTGGCATAATTTTGAAAGAGGGTTTGCTGGTAATCGTAGCTGCGGTAAGCAGAAATAATGGTCAGGGTTACACTGTCATCTGCAGCAACCTGCCACAATTTTTCGAGCTGCCCGAACGCTTCTTCCCTCAGCCATAGTTCGCGGGCGGGATGCATGTAATCAGGAATACGCAGTAGATCGGTCGGTGCGTAACTGCTTTTCAGCGTAGTTTCTTTAGTTACCAAGGCTAACAGGTAATTGCCATCGTCAATTACTTTCAGCTCAGCATCAACCGGTTCGGGGAGCTCAGTGTTTTCTGGATTGCCTTGATCCTGGCCGGTTGCCGGTTCTAAAACTTCAGTTTCTTCAACCTTGATTACTTCTTCCTGTTCAAGGCTTTCAGAAGTTGCTTCTTCAATCGCTTCAGGCAGGGCATCTTCATCCTCGCCACTAGGGTTGGTGAAATAATAGAAGACGCCATAAAGCAGCACCGTACAGAATAGGATTAGAAGCAGTGGCCGCAGCAGTGATTTGCGCTTTTTCCCACTTCGGCTGCTGTTATGATCAGACAGGGATCTTTTTGCTCTCTGTTTGCTCTTCATTTATTCTACCCATTCCTGTTAGCATATTTATTAAACGATCTGTCTTTCTTTGCGCCATTCACAGCGACCCCGTTTGGAACAGAAATCGCATGGCGCTTTGGCATCAGATAAATCTTTACCCCTCGCGATGACAAATGATACCGATTTACGCGGGAGCATCAGGCAGCTTTCTGTCAGGCGCATCCCTATTTCATCACAAGGCAGCAGTTTGAACACTTCCCGCTGCTGCTCGATCGGCCAGCCTTCCTGTCCGGGCTGGGCCCGCATACCGAGCGATAGATTAAGAGCACAAGTTTCCTTGCTGATCAAGTCTTCCACAGTTAGCGATACTTTACGCAATGCTGTGATACCGGCGCCGTCAAGTGCTATTGCCCTGACCGGGTCTTCGGTCATCAGTTGATCAACCCTTTCTTCCAGGGCCTTTCCAATCGTGCAAACAGCAACATAAAGCTGTTCGGCGCCAGCCATAGATTTCTGAACAAGGGAGCCTTCAAACTCGCCGCCTGCAAAGCGGACAGTCTGATGCTCCAGCTCAAGTACATCAACCACCGTATAGATTGCAGCCGGCCTGAGAAGGGATTCAGCTTCGTCAATAACTGCTTCAGCGGCCTCAAACAGTCTCTTGGAAGCGCGTTCCGGATCGATGCCCTGTCCTTTTAAAATACCTGTTGCGTTCAGTTTAATCTCAAATTCTGAGACGATCTTATGCAATTAAATGCCTCCTGTCCAAGATAATCTGTATTATATTTTAACCCTTTCCCGGGCTACATGTCTACTTGCTGAATCGGTCGAACAGCAGTTGGTATTAATTAGTAGCATGCTTTATAATTAGAGCATATTTAAATCGGAGGTGTTTTAATGAAAATACATTTTTTGGGTGGAGCGAGAACAGTTACCGGTTCTTTTTTCGTTGTCGAGGCTGAAAATACAACCTTTGCCGTCGACTGCGGCATGTTTCAAGGTGATGAATTGATAGAGGAACGAAACAGGGCAGACTATACTATAAACCCTGCAGCGATCGATTTTTTGATCTTAACCCACGCTCATATCGATCATTCAGGATTAATACCCAAACTCTGTAAGGCTGGTTTTACAGGAAGGATCTACTGCAGCACAGCGACAAAAGATCTGTGTGCGGTTATGTTGCCTGATTCCGGACATATCCAGGAATTTGAAGCGAAATCTTTCAGTAAAGAAACCGGTGATCCTGATCTGCCGGCAGCAAACCCGATCTACACAGTTGATGATGCCTATCGTGCGCTCGAGCAGTTCTACGTGCTTGAACTTGATATAGTGCAGCAACCAGCGGAAGGAGTGGAGCTTCGGTTTCGCGAAGCCGGCCATATCCTGGGATCATGCATAGTCGAACTGTGGGTCGAAGAAGATGGCAAAAAAACTAAGATCGTCTTTAGCGGTGATTTAGGGCGTCCCGCTCAGCCTTTTGTCAAGGATCCGGCCTATCTAGACGAAGCAGATTACCTTGTTATCGAGTCCACCTATGGAGACGATTTGCACCCGGAAGTTGCCGATCGTCCGGAAGAGCTAAAAAAAATAATCGATCGAACGATGAAACAAAGAGGTAACCTGATCATACCCTCTTTTGCCGTGGAAAGAACCCAGGATCTACTCTTTGATTTAGCTATACTTCAAAGCGAGGATCGTCTTAATTCCGCGATAAATATATACATCGACAGTCCACTTGCTATAGCCGCTACAGAAATATTTAAGAAGAATATTGCATTTTATGATCAGGAAACCAACCAGTTGATTAAGGAGGGCCATCATCCTCTAAAATTAACAAATCTAAAATACTCTAGCAGCAGGTTGGAATCAATGAAACTCAATAAAATAAAAACCGGTGCAATAATTATCTCGGCCAGTGGAATGTGTGATGCCGGTAGAATACAATATCACCTCAAACATAATCTGGGCCGCCCTGAATCAACAATACTATTTGTAGGATACCAGGCAGAAGGCACCTTGGGACGACAAATAACCGAGGGCGCCAAATCAGTGGAGCTGTTTGGGGAACAGGTAGAAGTTAAGGCAACTATTGACACCGATCTTTCTTATTCTGCCCATGCTGACCAGAGAGAATTATTGAACTGGATCAGTAAATTTGTCTCTAAGCCAAAAACTGTATTTGTTGTTCATGGTGAAGATGCAGCCCAGCAGAAAATCGCTGAACTGATCCGGGATGAATTGAAAATACCAGTAAAAATACCAGACTGGTTGGAAGTAGTCGAACTTTAAAAAGTGTAGATTCGGTGCGGTTCTTTATCTTGACAACGATCCGGAGGGTATGTTAAACTCATATAGCTTTAGGGGCAATAAGCATTTTGGCTGTGACAGACGAGACGGGCCCATAGCTCAGCTGGTAGAGCTACCGGCTCATAACCGGTTGGTCCTAGGTTCGAGTCCTAGTGGGCCCACCATCTTCATGGCCCCTTCGTCTAATCGGTTAGGACACCAGCCTTTCAAGCTGGCAGCAGGGGTTCGAATCCCCTAGGGGTCACCATTAAAAAAGAGCTACCACAAAAATAGTGGCAGCTCTTTTCACTAGGGAAAAAAATATGTTACAAGAAAAAAAGGTGGAAGCTGTAAATCAAATCATGATGGGCTGGGAGGTTGACGGCACTGTCTATTACTGGACTGCGGCCTACCTGGTTGATGGTCTGCTGGTAGATACAGGTTGCACGTACACTGCCCCGGAATTGATTGAATACTTGCGGGAAAAGCAAGTAAATCAGGTTATAAACACCCATCATCATGAGGACCATGTGGGTGGAAATGCCTTGTTGCAAAAAGAATTTGGTCTTGATATTTATGCCCATCCTTTGGCGGTTTCACTAATTAATAAAAAGATGGAACTACACCAATACCAGGGACTGGTCTGGGGTTACCCGGAGCCAACTGTCGTAAAACCTATTCAGGGTCAGATCAAAACAGAACATCATATTTTTCAGGTCATTGAAACACCGGGGCACTGCAGGGAAAGCAATATGGCCCCCTTAACAGGAGGCCACTACTCAATTCAAAACCTGATTGATAAAATATTAACGTTCAAGAGTCATCTCAACTAAAGAGGTGCTCAAGATGTTTTTTAGTTTAACTTTTTCCTCTTCTATTAGAGGTTGAAGTGGTAAGCGGGGGCTGCCGCCAAAGAGCCCACACAAATCCATGGCTGCTTTTAGTCCGGCAACTCCCCAGCGTGAAGTTACAGCGCTGTTGATTTCCAGAAGATTTAGCTGTAGTTCTTTCGCTTCATTGAGCCGGCCTGAGGCAAAAAGAGTTTCGATCCTGACACACTGCTCAGGCATAATATTAGCCAGGGCCAAAGTGCCCCCGACAGCTCCCATCAGGAGCGCCGGCAGCAGAAAACTGGTCGAACCGGCAAATACGGAAAAACTCTGCGCTGTTCCCTTTATGATTTCTTCGATCTGCACGATATTACCCGAACTGTCCTTGATCCCGGTGATGTTTGGATGTTCGGCCAGCCTGCAGACCAGGGTTGAGCTCAAATTAAGTGCTGTATTGCGGGGCATATTGTAGAGAATAACCTGTAGAGGTGATTCTTCGGCAATGTGCGAATAGTAGTGATAGAGGGTGGTGTCGTCCAGATTGCCTTTGTAATAGCTGGGGTTAAGCACCAGCACGGCATCGCAGCCGCTGTCTGCAGCAGCCTGGTTCAGGCGTTTCGTTGCCCGGGCGGATTCACAGCCGGTTCCGGCCACTACCTTGCAGGAGGCAGGCAGCAGTTCGCGGGTGCAGGAAAATAGTCTGATTTTCTCATCCTCATCGAGCAGCGCCGCTTCGCCGTTTGTTCCCGCCACCACCAAACCAGCAAGTGAACTTTTACTCCACCAACTGATATTTCTCTTTAACCCGCTCCAGTATATTTCACCGTCCGCTCCAAAGGGAGTTGGAATGGGCGCGTAAATACCCTTAAACATTTGGTTCACCGCCTTTTTGTTTGCTGATAACACTATAACATAAAGCAGTTAAGAAGCTGTTGGCCCTGTAGCTGAAGAGTGTTAAACTAAAAAGAAAAGGAGATGGAGGAGAACCAGATGACAGAAAAACTATGTGCCATAGCCGGGGTTGGCGGCGGTATGGGGCAGGCGTTAGCCCGTACCTTTGCCCGCTCAGGTTATAACCTGGCTCTTATTTCGCGCAACCCGGCTAATATGGAACCTTATAAACAGAAGGTTGAAGAGGCAGGGCGCAAGGCCACGCTATATCAGGCTGATGTTACCGTGCCGGAAACAATGAAAGCTGCTTTTGATCTGATTGCAGACCGGGCAGGTATACCGGAGGTTGTTATCTACAATGTGGCGACAATGACCATGGAAAAACCGAGTGAACTTACAGGAGAGGCGATCATCGATACTCTACCGCTAAACTTCTTCGGGGCTCTGAACACAACCGCTGCCATCCTGCCAAAGATGCGCAAGCGTGGCTCGGGGGTGTTGCTCTTTACTGGTGGCGGTTTTGCCATTGAACCTTCAGTTGAACGTACAACTCATTCGGTAGGCAAAGCAGCCCTGCGCAACTGGGTTTATGCTCTGTACAAAGAGTTGGCGCCGGAAGGGATCCATGCGGCAACGGTCACCATTACCCGCCCGATCGAGGCCGGAACAGCTTATGATCCGGATCTGATCGCTGCAAATTTTGTGAAGTTGGCCGAGCAGGATCCGGCAGAATGGAAGTGGGAGATCATTCACAGAGAGCTTTAGCTTTGTCGTCTTTCTTAAGGTAAGACAGGGCAATTTCTAGCGAAGACGGGCTTTCATGCACAACAATAATATCCTGCTCGGCAATGAGTAAAAGAAGGAGTGGGTTGCTTGAATAGGATACTCTTTGATGACAACACCATCGAACATAATCTCTACCGCCCGCTAGATCACATAAAACACCAGTTTATCCATACATACTATGTCTAACATGCGCCAACGGTAGCTGAGCCTGCGGATCTTGATAGATACACCCACATCCTGCTTTCCGGATCCTTTGCCTCAACCCTTGATGATGAGGGCTGGATCCTGGCCGAGGTGGAGATGATTAGGGCTGCTGTAGAAAAAGGCAAGGTGATCTTGGGCAGTTGTTTTGGACACCAGTTGATAGCCCGGGCGCTTTTTGGTCTTGAGGCGGTCCGCAAAAGAGAAAAACCCCAGATCGGTTGGCTCGATCTGAAGCTGCTGCAGGATGATCGGCTGCTGGGGAGCCAGGGGGAGCAGCTTAGTGGCTTTTTCTTCCATTTTGATGAGGTAGTTGCCTTGTCACCCGCTGAAACAGTAACCCTGCTGGCTGGCCCCGACAGCAGGCACTTAGCCTTCCGCCTGAAAAACAGGCCGGTTTGGGGCATCCAACCGCATTACGAGCTGGGGGTTGCCCAGGGCTTTGAGCTGATCGGGACCGCTATCGAACAGGGCTCTTTAGGGGTGCCGCCAAAAGAGCTTTTCTTTGAATCAGCTCCGCTTCGACCTCGCGACAGTGCCCACATCGCCGGAATCATGTACCAGTTTCAGCAACAGGAACCATGAAAAAAAGCCGGAAACAGGATTGTTTCCGGCTTCCGGCTCCTTTGAGGTTGCTTTTATAATTTAGCTAAAGCAGTAATTGACCACTGCCAGAAACCGGTAAAATTAAAACTTGCTTGGCCCGAGCATTTTAAAGACTTTGAGCAGAACCAGCGATAATAGCATCGCACCGGTATAGATCAACACCAGCAAACCGATGCTCCAGTTCCACCAGAACGGGGCATGCATCAGGAGCATGTAGCCCAAGACAAAGGGCGAAGCAAAAAGAGCCTGCATGCCGAGCTCCAGTGCTACCGGGGTTTCAAATTCCGGATCGGCGATTCTTAATAACAGCAACCCTGTGGAAACGGTTCCTGTGGTGATACCGTAAATGCCCACCGTACGCTCAAGGCTGTATGACCAGGCTCTCCTACCGATGTAGAAGACCACCAGGGTGGTGGCAATGCCGCTAGCCAGCGAGATCACCACAATTGGAACGATATACTCCCACACGACAACCAGCTGAATGGCCATGATCGTAGCGATAATCAGAAAGTCGATCGACCAGCCCGTTATCCTGCGCTGCACCCCTGGATCAAGCAGGTAGCCGAGCCCGAGCTTGACGATGATAAATTTAACCAGCAGTGCTATGACAACACCAAAGAAGAAGAAAAAGGCCCAGAGGCTCTGGGCAACACCCTCTGATATAAGTACCCCGGTGCCCTTGATTAGCAGGTAGGTTAAGACATAAACCAGGCCGACCAGCGCTGCGTGAAAAGCTAAAGTATCAGTATTTCCGGAATGGGTGGTCAACGTGCCGGCGCTTTCTTTAGGGGATTCCCGATCAACGATACCGGTTAAAAGCTCTTTCGATAAGCTTTTCGGGGCCAGGGCGGAATAACCTTTGCGGATCCCCCAGTTGACCAGGGGCACGCCGACGAAAAAAGAAAAGGCAAAGCCGAAAGCGGCGAAAGAAAGTCCCAGCGTTGCCGCATTAGCAAAGCCGAACCCTTCCCACACTTTACCGACCGAGAGGGCCTGTCCGGGGCCCTGGGTAAACCCGAGCGGAGAGAGGAAGCCGAAAGTCGGATGCAGATCGGAGCCGAGCGCATTAAAGAGAAAGACAAAGAGGGAGCCGATAATGGCCTGCATGGCCATCACTACCCCGCTGACAAAGGCCATCCAGAGCGATCCTTTGACCGGGTTTCGATCGGAGTGAACATCATTGACATTGTCTTTTCGTAAGGTAACGGTCAGGCCCAATGAAATGAAAGAGATGATAAAGAGGTGATAGGCGAATGATTCCAGTAAATCGGTTGAAGCATCGACAACCCCGGTGCTGATCAGAATCAGCCCGATCGTGCCGCCCAGAAAACAGCTAGGAAGAAGATACTTCTGGAAAAACTTGATCTTTGCCCGCAGGAACATTCCGGCCAGGAGCATAATGGCCATAAAGCCAAAGACCAGCAGCGGTTCAAACGGAAACGGTGTATCCATGCGATCATCTCCTGTCTATTTTTTGATTAAACCCGTGCGCTAAGCGGCATTCCGTTTTGATCATAGCAGCCGTACAAGTGGGCCGCTTTAACCATGCTGATGTAGTTTTCTGCTTTAACCCCGGGGTGGATGGTGTTTGAAGAGGCTAAAATATAACCGCCACCGGGAGCGGCCACTTCGATCGCCTGCCGTACTTCTTCTTCCACCGCTGCAAGGTCTTTTTTAACCAGCGTTTCAATGCAGTCGATATTACCCATCAGGCAGATCTCTTTTCCGTATTGCTCTTTGACGGCAGCCAAATCCATACATTGCGGTTGGATAGGGTGGATACCGTCGAAACCAATTTCTAAAAAGTCATCAAAAATTTTCATGTGATTGCCGTCGGTGTGCTTAAATATTTTTATACCCTTTTTGTGAATGAAATCGACTATTTCTATGTAGTAGGGTTTCAAATATTCCCGAAAATGCTCAGGCGAGATTAAAAGGTTGGTGTTGTGGGCCAAATCACCGTCAAGCGAAATAATGTCTGCTCCGAGCTGGATGCCCATTTCCAGGGCTTCGAATGTATAGTCGGTGGCAATCCTGGCCAGTTGATGAACCAGAGTTGGGTTCTCATGGTAGGCGTAAAGCAGCTTATCCATGCCGCCGAGCATATTCCAACTGCGACGAAAGGGGCACTGCAGGCTGAGCACCAGGGCCCGCTCCCCCTTAAACCTTGCCGCGCAGTAGATCAGGGTCAGCAGATC
>JBFYYZ010000036.1:0-21330 GCA_041309745.1 Bacillota bacterium
GCAATCGCCATAAAAGATCCCCAATACAATCGCGAGGATTACCTGATAGAGGCTATAGTTTAAGGTAAAAGGGGTAAAAGAAAAACCAACATGGGCCAAGCCAAAGATAATTGCCGCAATGAAATTCGCGTAACTTATTTTTCCTTTAAAGAATCTCCCCTTTACCGCAAGCGCCAGCATGATAATAGCAAAAGCCCTGAAAATAAGCTCTTCTGACGGACCGGATAAAAAGAGTTGAAAACCCAACTGTCCAAAGATATTAACAGCTGTCAGGGGATATTGAAATGGCTGGAATGAATCGGTTAAAATCACTAAAATATGGTTCACCAGGGAACCTGCCGTAAAAATTAAGGTGAACACTAAAACATATTTTCTGCCAACTGCTTTATTACCACAGCTAAAACCGAAGTCAAGAGTTTTAAATCTGCTAATAACAATGATCATGATTATAAAAATTAACGCCTGAACAATATGGTGCACAGCTATCCAAGCGTATGAACCGTCAGGATCAATGGCCTGATAATCAAACAGGTCGGCAACCAATCCCGCTAGCCTGGGAACGCCCAGGAGTACTATGGCTAAAAGTAAGATCCAAATACCTTTCAGCAAAGCTTTGCTCATAAGCAGTCATCCACCCGGTTAATATCTATCATATTCAAAATTGATCCTATGACAAGTTCTTTCTGTGCACATCCCTGGTGCCTGATCTGTTGACAAATATCGCAGCAGATTGCCAAGCGCTTTTTGTGGAATCGTTCCCTTATATTTTTGTGCTTTTCTTCTTGCCTGGAAGGCAAAATCTTTTTTAACGTAGTATTATTATAGAAGGTAATCCTTAATCAGGGCAAGTTACTATGGAAAGCCAAATTTATCTTTACTCAAGTTTGTTTAAGAAGTGGGGGTTAACGATGGAAAATATTTTATGGTGTACCGGTCATCAATTAAAAATAGAAAATGTGGTAAAAGCTGAAGGCCCTTTTTTATTTGATGAACAGGGCAATCAATATATCGATTTAGAATCGGGGGTTTGGGTTGTTCCGCTTGGACATAACCACCCCGCGATAAATAAAGCAATAAGCGCACAGGTTGGCAGGGTAACGCACTGTGGTTATTACAACAGCAGCCAGGTAGTAAATGACGCTGCTTTAGCCATTTTGGAAGTAACCGGTTTGCGAGATGGAAAATGCATATTTTTATGTTCGGGCAGTGAAGCAGTAGAATGCGGGATACAAGCTTTGCATAAACTATCCGGCAAAAATAAGCTGCTGTGCCTGCACGATTCTTATCTCGGTTCTTATGGCTCTGCCAGTAAGAAGCAGATGGATGAATGGCACCTTTTTGATTGGTCTGCTTGCCGCAACTGCCCTCAGACCAATGGCTGTGACCCGGAGTGCGGCTTATTTTCAGCTGTTCCCTTTAATGAGTTGGGCGGTTTTGTCTTTGAACCGGGCAGCGCTTCCGGCCTGGTCAGGTTTCCACCTGTCGCATTAATAATTAACCTGATACGACATGTCCGCAATAACAGTGGTTTAATACTGGTGAATGAAGTGACAACCGGAATTGGCAGAACAGGAAAGTGGTTTGGTTATAACCATTATCAGTTTCAGCCTGACCTTGTTGCGATAGGCAAAGGACTGGGCAACGGATACCCGGTCAGCGTTCTGGCAATCAGCCGGGAAACAGCGAAGAACTTAGAAGCAAATTCTTTTTACTATCAGCAGTCACACCAGAATGATGCCCTTGGCTGCCGGGTAGCATTAGAGGTTACGCAGGAATTAAAAGACAAGGATCTGGTCAATCGCAGTGATCAACTGGGTAAGAAACTAATGAGCAAGCTGCTGGAATTAAAGCAGGAATGCATTCTTATTCAAGACATCCGAGGCAAGGGTTTGATGATTGCCATTGAATTTAAGGGAATAGACGATCAACCGGCAGCTAAGATCCACGAGGAATTATTTAAGAGCGGTTATTTGTTATCGCTGCGCCGCGGGCATAATACCCTGCGCATTGATCCACCCCTAAATATTAGTGAAGAATTGCTGGACAACTTATTGACGGAGCTGAAAAATGTGCTGAAGGGACTACTTAATGAAATCGACTTAAAACGTAAAGATGCTAAAACCAATAATCCGCCCAGCTGATACTAAGAATTACCCCTTTCTGCGGCAGATGCTCTTCAAAGCAATTTACATTCCGGAAAGAGAAGTTAAAGCAGCAGCTATTGAAATGAGATGGAAACAGCTATCAATTTTCTCCTGCATAAAGTTTCTGCCCGCCGCACTTTCCGGAGGTTCTCGGTAAACGCAACCACTCTTTTTACATATCAACTAAAACAATAAGTCACTTGAAAGGGCAAATATTAAAGAGCGACGTTTCGCCATACAGCGCTACTGTTGTATTGTCGGCTTTGATTACAAAAAGGTGCATGGGCCTTTACAAACACGAAGCAAACACCAGCATGTATGTCCTTCCGGGCATTCTATCACGCAAACGGTATGCAGATATACCAGGCTGCTCTTGTATCGACATCGACAACGTTAACATCCGTAAAGCAGCTTTTCAGCTCGGAAACGCAGTCTTTCATCTCTGGCTCAGCATTTTTGATGAAATGGAAGTAGTCGCCGCCTTCTAACCATTCGACGAATGTGGTAAAAAGTGATCGATTATCATTATAATCATAAATGACAACAAAATGCCTTGCAACCCGGCTCATTTCAACATACATACGCTTTCTTTCCTCAACCTTTAAGCCGTGGGCAACATATGAAGCAATAGCAATATCAAAACTGTTCTCCTCAAAAGGCAACCCTTCAAGAACATTCGCCTGCATAAAACTGATATCTTTATTCTCCTGCTTGTTTCTGGCTATTTCCAGCATCTTGCCAGCCGGATCGATGCCGGTCACCGACAGACCCTTTCCATTTAAGACTGAACATAACGCGCCGGTTCCGCAGCCGACGTCAATAATACTGTCAAAAGATGACAAATCCAGCTCATTTGCTACCCCCTCTATGACTTCAGCAAACCGCCTTTTCTGCACATTATAAAATAATCCATAGACAGGCGCTACTGAATTGAATAATATACTGCTATTCTTTTTGGCCAATAGAGTACCGCCCCTTTTGCGAATCTATTAAAGTATTCTTGTAAAAAACCATCTGATCATAATGCCCTTCAGGATTCAAAAATCCTCTGCGCTTATTGATACCACAAGAAAATAAATGTTATATACCTGAGCAGTTTTTGATCTTCTTACTATATTGTATCAAAACAGGGTTAAAATAACCGACATTATAGTGGAGGAAATAAAGCATTTGCACAGAGGTTCGTTTTGTGGTGATTTCCTGAGTTGCAGGCAAATGCAACGATAGCTTTATCAGAGAAATGCTTCTATAATTTAAGCGTTGCTTTTAACTATTATGGAAATAATTTATTGCACCCCCGGGAAGGCGATTTAATTAGAGGGAGGGACTATAAGGAATGGTGGTAAAGTTAGCAACTTTTGGCTTTGTATGGTTGGTTTTGTTTTTAGTGGGGTATTTTGCAGCAGAATTTAGTTTTGTAGAATCTTTGGTTAGTGCGCTCATAATTTCTGCTCTCGGTTTTATCATTGCTGCCTGGAACATTTTTTTTAACGAGAGGCTGATACATGGTAAACATGTAATATGTTGATCTGCCAAACGATGCTTTCCAGCCGAACTGGAGACCTGAGGCGGTACAAATCCTTCGCCTAGATTTTTAATACCCTGTTGACCGGTGCTGTAGACCTGGCAACAGTTATGTTTTATTGGCGGCCTATTGCACTTTAGTATCGGCCCTTGTGGTTTTTGTATACCTTATTGTTTGCAATTGCAATGAGAATAAAACGGGTGCATTTTAATACAAATATTTTTCATGCTTACCTCAATAATTTGTTCCTGTACAGTTTCTTACTCAAGACCAGGATCGCAAATGCACAAATATAGCACACCAGCACCACCGGGTTAGGAATCAGGTTAAGTTGGCCATCCAGTAACCACCTAACAGAATCGAAAGAATAGAAGTAGAGGCGCGATACCTCTAGCAAGACGACATAAGTAACCCCAAAGGCCAGAGGAAGCATGAACATCCAGGGGTTTTTTGTGGAAGTCAACTTCTTGGTCAGGGGTACGAGGATAAAGGTGATGATGAAAATTAAAATAACCATACCCGCATCGTTGGCAATGCTGAAATAGCTTTGATTAATATTTTCCAGCCACAACAATGTATTAACACCAACAATAAATGTGAGAAACCAGGTCATTCCATCAAAAAGTGATAGAATGGCAAAGCGCGAGGGCCTGGCAAAGGAGTGCAAGATTTCCATTGCAAAGAGCTCAGGGTTGCCGGTAACCAAGTCAGCATCTTTCCCTGCTCGTTGGGCAGAGATAAGCAAATCGAGGAGATCTTCTCTGATCTCTTTCTTTTGATTCCCGCTGAGCTGTGAATTGGCAATTGCGTCTCTGATCACTTCATAGCGCCGATAATAATCTCCGGTCAGCATCCCTTCTGCCTTTCCCCTGTGCATCTTTTTGATCTTGAATAACACCAGCAGCACTGAAGAGATACTGATAATAGTGATCAGGGTGGCAGAAATAAGAGGCAATAATCCTAGATTCCCAGTATTATATTCAGGCTGCGTCTTGATCGCAAAGAATGCAGTGACAATCACACAGCAGGCCAGGAGAATTGAACTGAGCAGGAGAATCTTATCACGCTTGGTCATTTCGGTCACCTTCCATAATGTGACTTACAATATTATTAATTTTGGACCAGCTTTTCTCGAACCCCTTCAGGCTATCTTCCCCTTCTGGTGTGAGAAAATAGTATTTTCGATCTGGCCCATACGGAGACGGTCGCTTTTCAATCCTCAAGAACCCTTTATTTTGAAGCCTGGACAGGATTGGGTAAACGGTGGCCTCATTTACAGCGAACCCGGCAGCATTGAGAAGTTCTACTGCCATGTAGCCGTAGATCTCCTGTTCGCCGATGATCTTCAACAAACAGCCTTCCAAAATTCCTTTTACAATCTGTGTTTCATTGTTCATAAATTAAGCCTCATATGTATTACATAGTAGTGTTGTCACGATTATACCTCCGCTATTATGCATTGTCAAGTAGTTGTGATCACTCATCAATAAATCTTGCCGGGGAGATTCGAAATGACCACATCAATAGAAGTTTTTTAAGTGAAAGAGAAAAGGACAGAGAGAAAAGTTCCCCTGTCTCTTGCCTGTGTTTTTAAATTGTGTTAGAAATAAGTGATCGGGTTCATGAACTGTCAAAAAAAGGCGGTGATTGGATGAAAAACCATACCAGAAAGATAATCGCCCCCGTAGTCATTACCGTGCTGCTTGTCCTTTACCTTGCTTCTTTCATGTTAACCTGGTTATTTAATCCGGTTTCTTTGTCGATAAAACTCATCGGGACGTTAATCCCGCTGGCGCTGATCGGGGTCAGCGTATATGTACTGATTGAAAGAATAGTGGAAATAAGGAGCGGTGAAGAAGATGATCTTGGTAAATACTGATTATATCTCGGGCAAGGAAATTGATATGCTCGGCCTGGTCAAGGGGAGCACTATTCAGAGTAAAAACATCGGCAGGGATATCACACAGGCCTTCAAAACACTGGTCGGTGGCGAGCTGAAGGCATATAATGAAATGATGAACGAGGCCCGCGCGCTCGCCACCAAGAGGATGGTCGAAGAAGCAGAAACGCTGGGCGCCAATGCAATCGTCAATATCCGCTACGCCTCGGCTGCGGTGATGTCCGGTGCCGCTGAAGTAATGGCTTATGGAACTGCTGTCAAGTTCCGCTAGTTTTTGTACCATTCAGGAGAACTGAATTCCTTTAATTGCCTGGAAGCTTTCGCGGTGGTTCATCACCCGCCTTAACATTGGACCACCCTATATTAATCATATAGGATTAAGCTATTTTATAACAAAAAAACCTCCTTTTTGTGTTGTTCAAGGGAGCCAACTTGGGCGGAGCAAAGCAAAACTGGGTTATTGCCTTTTACTGCAGTGCCCAATCAATATTTTATGTAATAATCATTCTTTTCTACCTATAAAAATTGTTAGAGGGTATTCGCCTTCTCCAATTAAGTAATCATCATAAACATTATCTAAATTTCTTTTTCCCATAGTGAAACCGGCATTTTTGAAGACATCATCCCATTTGGCTTGTGAAAAAAGCCCTGCTACCGATTCTTCTATGTATTTTGTAAGTTTCCCTTTTTCACGGATCAAATATACCATAGTGATTTCATATGTGTTTGGCGCATAAGGATTAATATAATTATTCTCTAACAGAGTCACATGTATATCGTCCTTTTCCCCAGTATAAGCAAAATTATTATTTTGAAAAGTTTCTTCTGTTTTACCAACGATCAATAAAAC
The DNA here is from genome assembly GCA_041309745.1 of Bacillota bacterium. Taxonomy (GTDB): domain Bacteria; phylum Bacillota; class Dethiobacteria; order DTU022; family DTU022; genus UBA993. The sequence continues at coordinate 6,420 of JBFYYZ010000036.1, forward strand.
ACCTCCGGGTTTTAAATGCATCTCTGCAGTTATAACTGCCTGTTTTAGCTCATCCAAAGTTACCATATAATCGATACTGTCTGGTATAACGACACAGTCAAACTGGCGATCTAACCGTATTATCCGCATATCACCTTCAATATATTCAATATCAGGATTAACAGTTTTCGCTTTTTCTAGCATTCCAATACTGAGATCAACCCCAGTTATTTTGAAATGCTTTTTAAAGTAGACATCATGCCCCCCTGCACCACATCCTAAATGTAATACGTTATGAACAGGCTCTTTTGCTGTACAATTAATCAAATTAATAAATACTTCAACTTCATATTCGTAATCTAATGGGTCAGCCAGAAAATCTTCTGTCCATGCAAGTTCATTATATGAAATCCAATTTGAAGCCATAGTTTCTTCCTCCTTAATCGTCAAATTTTCAACGTTATTGGATTATCAACACCGTGTATCAAGATATCTGTTTTATGTTCAATAGTCATAGTTTGCGCTTATTTTACCATATTATATTGGCTTCCTTTGACATTTTATTACCGGCAGGATGGTAAGTCATTGCACCGGTGACGATAAAACCATATAATATTCCCAACCTTGCAACAGCAAATAAAGAGGAATAGCAATAAGGGGTGAGTAGATGAATTACGATTATCTGATTAAAAACGGCAAAATAGTTGACGGTTCCGGCAAACCGGCTTTTGAAGGTTCGCTTGCCATCGCCGATGGAAAAATTGCTGCGCTTATCCACAACCGGGACGACACTACCGCGGCAGAAAAGAACTGTAAAGAAGTAATTGACGCCGCAGGGTTGGTAGTCTGCCCCGGGTTCATTGATATGCACTCCCACGCCGACTGGGTCCTGCCGCTTCCTAATCACTCTACAACCCTGGCCCCCCTGCTTGAACAAGGCATAACCACCGTGGTGGGAGGTAACTGCGGTTATTCCACAGCACCCCTGGCCCCCCGCTTGCTCTACCTCGACCTGGTTGCCTCTGAATCGGAATTTTTAGCAGACAAACCGCTTAATTTCGAGTGGTCAACGATGGCTTCCTTTTTTGAACACCTGGAACAACAGGGTCTGGCCCTCAACCTGGCCATGCTAGCCGGGCACGGCAACTTAAGGCTATCAATGTTCGGACAGCCGGATTCCTGCCCCGGGGAGCAGGGTTTTGCCGAAATGGTCTGGACCGCAGGAGAAGCCTTAAAAGAAGGCGCCTGCGGGGTTTCGCTCGGCCTCGGTTATTCGCCGGGTATTTTTTCGGATATCAGCGAACTTGAAAAGTTTGCGATTTGTGCCCGCGAGCATAACCGTTTGCTGACCGTGCATCTTAAAGCTTACACCAAACTTTCCGGCGCCTACCCCTTGAAGCTGTTTGGGAACCGGCCGCACAACATAAGGGCGCTGGAAGAGATGATTGACCTGGCCCGCCGCACCGGGGTTAAGATGCAGATTTCTCACCTGCTATTTGTTGGCCGCAGCACCTGGCCACTGGCTGATCGCTGCCTGGAGCTGATCGAAAAGGCTGTAGACGAAGGAGTTGATCTTGCCTTCGACAGCTTCCCTTACAGCTGTGGCAACACTACCATCTACATTGCCTACCCGACCTGGTTCCGCGACAACATTGAGCAGAATTTTCAAAGCAGAAAAGCCAGGCTGCGGGTTAAATTAGAAATAGGGCTAATCTCCAGCCAGCTCGGTTTCGGCCTGGAGGATATTCAGATCCTCTGGGGTGGCACCCCGGAACTCGATCAATATAATGGACTCTTTTTCGATGAAATAGCCAGGCAGATGAAAACATCCATCATTGAAGCTTATCTTCAGGTCAGTGAAAAAAGCATGGGTAAAACCCTTTGCCTGCTGCACAAATATAACGGCGAAGAAGGAAACATGTCAGTTCTGGACCGGGTAGTCTGCCATCCCCTGAACCTGGTGGAAACAGATACGATCCTGACCACCCGCGGCCTGCAAAATCCATCTTCTTTTGGCACATTCCCGCGGGTAATCCAGCGTTATTGCAAGGGAAGCGGTGTCTTAAGCCTTGAGGAGGCGGTAGCCAAGATGACCTCAAAATCTGCTGCGCGTTTCGGCTTAAAAGATCGGGGGACGATCGCCAAAGACAACTGGGCTGATTTGACCATCTTTGATTACGAAGAAATCGCCGATAATACCACCCTTCGCGAGCTTGAAAAACGCCCGTCTGGAATCAGGCACGTGCTACTCAACGGAACAGAAGTCGTACGAGATGGTGTGATGATTAAGGACGTTAAAGCCGGACAGGCTCTACGGGTCAGTTAAATCTCTGACAATAAAATTGGCTAAAATTCAGGAATGAAGGCGCCCGGAAAGCTTTAAGATATGAAGCTTTTCAGGCGCCTTAGGTCATTCGGCTACTTTATTTCGATTATTTCCAGCGGATGTTTGGGCAAAAGTTCAATACCGTCTTTCTTGATTACAATTGGCGCTTCATAGCGAAAGCCAATCTTATCTTCAGCGCAGGCGTACTGCATGGCGCAGATCAGCATTTCGTTTTCCTGGTAAACATGGAAAGGATCGGTCCAGTAGGGTATGGGGCCATCATGTTTGCCAATCCGCCACTCATCGCCCATCATCCCGATACCATGTTCAAAACCTGGCACCATGTAATCGGCAAAACCCTGATCGTCGGCAAATCCAAGCATCTCTGTGGCGAGACCGGAAGGGGTTATACCGGCCCTGTAAGTTTGATGAGTTTTTCTGACGATGTTTATAAAATTATTGGCATGCCACCACTGACGGTCGCTAACCGGCGAAAGCAGGTAATTTACAGAATGGTCACCAAGCCCCAGTTTAAACATGGCGTGTAAATCAACCATCAACGGCTCCCCGGCTGCAAGCTTGCGCCGCCCCGGCGGGGTGCAGGCTCCCCCGGTATAACCGGTGCGGTAACCACTGGCAATTTCGTTGCCACCAGTAAAAGACCATTCCCACTCACTGCCTTCCCGGCGCATCGCTAAGGCGGCGATACCGGCCACTTCAGTCTCAGTTAGTTCTTTAAAGCCGCCGTCGATGATCGCCTCATATACAGCTTTATGACCCGCGTCAACCTGGCGCGAAGCCTCGCGAAAACGGTTGATGGTGCCCTCATCTTTAATTAAAGAAAGTTGATCAACAATATGGTGGGCGTTGATAAAAATCGCATTAGGAAGGGCCGCTTTAAAGGCTTCGTATTCATATTGTGTTAAATTGCCCTCAGGCAGGTAATTGGACAAACCTGTTTCATAACCGATCTTGCCCTTACCCGTCTTAAGGTCTTCCATAATATAATCAGCAATCTGGGTAACCTGGTCCTGACCGCCCATGGGGGCATAACCCCGAATATTATCTTCATCGAGCCAACTGTCATCGCCAACCCTGGCGGCATCGATCACAAATGTAAAGGCCACCGGAAGTCCTTCGCGGGGAATAACGATATAGCTGCGCCAGGGACAGAAGGCATCCAGGGTCCAGGAGAGGGTGCGCAGTCTCGAGCCCAGGTAGGCATCGAGACCTTCTTTGGCCATTTCAGCCTGTATCCTCTTAATCCGAGCCGGAAAATCAATAAAGTATCGATCGTGGTTAGTCATTTGGCAAACCTCCTCTTTAGAATTCTGCCTCTACCTTGGCAATTACTTTGTTCAAACGATCGGCAATCGAAGCCAGTTTCAGAGCTTTAACCATATTGCCCTTTAGTTTCAACTTGCCGCTCATTAAACCAACCTGGGCATTCATCTCCGCTCGTGAAATCTTTGCAAACGTTTCATAGTCGCCTGAAATTTTAAACTCCGCTTGCGGCGCTTCCCCTTCCTCAACCAGAAAACGGTCCAGCTTGCCGTCGACGAAGCCGAAATACATATAGTGCTCTTTTCCGTCGGGGCAGTTTAAATAGATATTGGACATGGATGCGGTAATATGGTTCATTTTCTCCGGGGTCAGTTCACTCTTTAGCAGTGCTTCCACCTGCTCTTTCCATTCGTGGCTCAGGTAACGCGGTTTACCAGACATTTAAAACACCTCCAGTTTATTAATGCCTGTCCTGGCTGAACAGGCCGTGCAAAAGCAAGTCGACTGCATCTTTGAAGAGCTTTTCCGTCGCCTCCCGATCAGGTACCACATAGGTGTCAATAATAAACATTTTATAAATGGAGAAGAGCAGCCAGGTTGCGCTATCAAGATCAAGCGGCCTGAATGTATTGCTGTTAATGCCTTCTTCAAGAACAGCGCGCAGCATGTTTCGTGAGTTTTCGTTAATCTCAAAAAAGGGGTCCTCTTTGGGGAACATGGGAAAAATGTCGGGGTCGTTGATTAAGATATTTCTTAAATCATGATCTGCAGCCAGGTACTTAAAAGCTTTAAAACTGAGGGCCATAAACTTATCTTCTGGTCTGTCGGCATCCTCCACCGCCTCCCGGACTTTTGACTGCCATTTGGTCAGGGCGTAAGCTACAGCTTTTTGGTACAAATCTTCCTTGCTGCGGGCATAGCTATAGAGGGCACCCTTGGTAAGCCCTAATTCTTCTGCAATCTCTTCCATGGTTGTTTTCTTGTAATTATAACGGGCAAAACATTTCAAAGAAGCATTTAAAACTTCTGACAGGCGATCAGGCACCAGCTAAAAACCTTCTATCCAAAATAATTGAACAAAACGTTTATTTGTTTAATTATAGAATAGACCCGATCCTCTATCCTGTCAAGAAAAATATGCCTTAAAAAAATTGACAGGGTTACATAATTTTGTTATGATGTCTAATGATAGTAATGCTCTATATTTAATAGGAAAAGGTGTTGATTGCTATGAAACTCTTAATATCGTTAAAAAATCTTAATATCATGGCTTTTGTTGTATTTCTATTTATTTCAGTTTTTCTAGTATCCGCTTGTTCAGTTAGCGATACAGGAATAGAAGATGATTCTGCGGTTGAAGAAATTGAAGTAGTTACCGATAATGTCGATTCGGAAGAGCCGCTTGAAGAAACATCTCCAGACTATACTTTTGAAACGCCAATAAAATCACCGCACTATGTCGATAATGTCCCCTACCATGCCTCTATTATCCCAGCAGTTCCGGTTAATGTTATTGTAAATTTTGATTTTGATGTTATTTCCTCGTCAGTAATAGTTGTAACGGGCCAGGATGGCCAGGTATACAGCACAGGCGACACTATTATTGATGATAACAAACTCGGCATGAGAGTAATGATGGCACCCGATGCTCCGGAAGGTTTATATACTGTTAACTATGAGGCTTGCTGGCCGGACGGAAGTTGTCATGAAGGAATGTTCCAATTTGCAATTGACAGATCACTTTTATCCGAATTTGAAGACCTCAAGGGTCAGTCGGAGATTGTTGTTGATATGCAACACAACTATTTCGAACCACAGGACATAATAATTGATGTAGGCACAACTATAACCTGGATCAATAATGACACAGTCGACCACTATATTAATACTGATCCCCATCCGGGTCATAACTATTACCCCGTTCATAATTCACGGTCCATAGCAGGCGGTGAAAGCTTCTCGTTAAAATTTGACCAGCCGGGATATTATCCATATCATTGCAGCGCTCACCCGGCAACTATGATTGCAACAATTATCGTAGAGTAACCTGAAAGAGAGGCTTCTAGTGTGAAGCGAAATCTAGTGATAGCGATAGGCTTAGTTTTAGCTGGTTTAATTCTATACCTGGGCATTTCCGGTAACCGGTCCCAGGAAGAGGGTAGCGATGACGACGGTAGCAGTCAGGCAGTAGATACTGTTTCACAGGCCACTGAAAAACGTTACCAGGAGTTAGAGATCAGAGATTATGAAGGCATCAGACTTGATCCATCCGTAGGACCCAGGGATAACTCCATCGCAGGGATACAGCAGGTCAATATTGAAGAATATAAGTTTCAGATAACCGGACTTGTTAAAAACCCTTTATCATTAAGCTACGAGCAGGTGCTTGAGAACAAGAGCGCTGAGCGGTTGATAACCCTTTACTGTGTGGAAGGCTGGGACGCCACGGTTTTATGGAAAGGGGTCAGAATCATGGATCTTTTAAACGAAGCGGAGATTCTGAATGAAAACAGTAACGTGATCTTTCATTGCGTTGATGGTTATACAACATCTATGCCCCTTGAAACTATTAAAACAAGGGATCTGCTCCTGGCCTACTCGAGTAATGGCGTAACCCTTCCTGAATCACTTGGTTTTCCCTTCATTGTTGTTGCTGAAGACAAGGCAGGCTATAAATGGGCCCGCTGGGTAAACAAAATAGAAATTACTGATGATCTGACCTACAAGGGATATTGGGAAAGCAGAGGATATTCAAACGAAGCTGACATCAATTGATAAGGTTGTTGGATTGCCAGACCTGATTCCTTTTACATCCATAAGCTAAGCTAATTTTTCAGCTGCTTATAACAAGAATCGGTTCTGTTGCAATCTAAATAATTACTTTAACCCGCCCGACTATGCCATTATCCAACCTTACTTTTATCCCGTAGGGATGTGAAGCTGCTTTGGTTAAAATATCCGTTACAACTCCCTCAGATAAATTACCGCTTCCTTGATCCTGTTTTTGTACAACTTTAACCCTACTGCCTATTTGCAGGTCAGCTCTTCTAAATTCATTCATCTACTAATAACACTCCTGTATTTTTAGATTAACATGGCCAATATCTTAGATTGAAAGATGAAATATCCCCACACCTTATTTCATGCGTTCTGACAACAGTTTTCCGCCTACCCCAACTTCATCAGGTTTTGAGTTCCTCAGGTAGACAACGAAAGCTGACTGATCGATGCCGGTCGCCTTGCTGGCAGCTTCAGTAAAATCTTTGATCAGTTCTCTCTTCTTCTCTACTTCCAATTCCGGGCCATAAAAGAAAATCGTTGGCATAAAATAAACCTCCTCTTAGATCTTAAATGTGCTAACATTACAGAATCTGCGACTCTTAGCTAACATCCACTTTTTCTTCAACTTTGCCGATTAGTTCCAGGCATTTTTGAAAATAATCACTATGGTTAAAGGTAAGCTCAATTGCTTTCAGGGGACAGTTCAAAACGCAGCGGCCACATCCCCGACACATTTTTTCATCTATAGACGCTCTGCCGTTGCCAATCGAGATAGCCTGGACGAAACAAAAAGGCATACACTCACCACAGCCGGCGCAGTCTCCGTTTACCGTCACTTCGACCCCGTCCAGCTTGTGAACCATGTCGGCTATAGAGTTCGAAGCCACCATTAATAGCTTCCAGAGGCAGCAACACTCACAGCAGTGACAAACAGTCAGCAAACGCTCGACCGGCTCGACCCCCAACCAAACTTTATCAAGGCGGTTTTTGCCAACCAGGCTGATTAGACCGGCTTTTTCCGAGCGGCGCTGCAACTCCTTGGCTTCTTCAATACTAACTTCCCGGCCAAGCCCGGGATTAATCCCGCGGGCAGCCTCGCCGATAAACATACAGCCTATATCTACTGGATAATTTTGGCATTCGCTGGCATCGCGGCAGATGCAGGCATCCATAATAAAACGATATGAGGCTTTTTCTATAAAGTGGTCCACCACCACACCGGGCAGCACCACTTTCTCATTTTTACTGACTGCCTCTTCGCTGGGCAAAAAAGTGAGGTAATCGCCCTCAAACAGTAGACGCTTAATCAGCCATCCGAAAAAGGGCCATTTAGTCATCCTGGCAAGAAAATGGCGAGCCGGCCAGATTTTCACAATCACTTTACGATGCCACAGCGGTCTGCTCAAGGTAACCAATTCCTTCTTAAATATTTTTTCTGAGATATTCACCACAAACAGGCTGCATCCCTGCAGGGTTGGGCAATCTTATAACTTAGAAGGGCATATCCAGATCGGGACCGTACATCTTCTCCATCATCTTCCTGACTTCATTTTTAATTACCCCTCTTAAGGGCACCTTGGAGATGGCTCCGTATAGGGCTGCATTTCCTTTTAAAGCCAGGGAAGGTTTGCTTCTTACATGCTCAACTGAGCTTCTTAAATAGTTAATATACTGATCCACAATGCGCCGGTGCAAAGGAGTAACCATAGCGTGGAGACCATCGGGTCTCTGGAGCCGATCGATATGCCAACCCCTCTCTTCCATCTGATCTCCTACGGCAAAAATATTCACTTTCAACACCTTCGATTTATAAGCAAATACACTCATATCAGGCTCCAAACTATGAAAAGCCATGGGGTTAAAAGCGTTCTCGGAAAGAAACATCCCCATGGCCTCGATTAGAAACCGGGTATGTTCCTCCCCCAGGTAGTAAACCAAACTCCATGTCTTCGACTCTTTATAGTCGACGTCTCCCTCTTTAAAACCTTTCAACAGTTCTAAGACATCTTCTTTACCCAGCCCCTGTTCAGGTAGAGCCACGGGTCCGTCTATACTCATATCAGAAACCTCCTTTAGTTGAATATATGAAGAACATGGCATTATTTATTAGCAACGGCTATCCCATAGAAAACATCATGGAGGCTGCCAGAGGCCTGGTGATTATATACCAAAAAGATTCTTAACACACCGGTTCTGAAAGAAAAGATACGCGGAGAGAATTTCCCACATGTGGCAGGCGGCCATTTCTCTGGCAAATAAATTCGACCTGGTTGAATTTAGCCAATAAGTAACTTGATAACTTGATGCACAGTGTCAGCAAATCACTGATGACAAGCTGTTTGATGGTTAACACCCCCCGCATAACAGATGTTTCTATTTAATTATAGCATAAATATTTCCAAAAAAAATAACATAAGCAGGTTTGCCGATGCCATGAAAGAAGCACACTTTCGCTTCAGGCAACTGCTTTTTTACGGGCCGTATTGCGGTAAGAGGTAGGCTTGCCTGGTTTTTTTGAAGCTTTCGATCCCGGGGGCAAAGAGCTGTTCGATCTCCTGTGGAGCCAGGCCTTGCTCCAGGTACTCACCCATTTTTGCGGTGCCCATAATCTTATCAAACATAACAATAGTGCCATTGCTCTTCGGTATATTAAAGTCACCGAGTGAAAAAGCAGAGGTTAGAGCGTAAATACCTGTCCGGGCCGGGTTGAAGCTGTGGTAATCAACAATTTTTAGTCTGACACCGCCAGCATCGCCTCTTCTTTCCGGGATAAATTCGATCCCGTCAAGACCGGCATTGTTCAGCAGGGCTGCATACTGAACTTCGTTCAGGCCTTTACCGCCGATCCATTTAAATTGGTCGGCTTGAAATACCCCGGTATTTTCGCCCAGGCCGGTGGCCATGTAACCAAAGACTGAAGTGATATCGGGGATATTGGGTGAAGTACGGACCCAGGTAAGGCCGGTATCCTGGAAAATCATCTGCCGATCGTAGCCTTCCATCGGCACCACGGTCAGGTTGGCATTAATCTTGCGGTTAAAGTAGCGGCCCAGTTCTCCCACGGTCATACCGTGGGCCATGGGCAGGATATCTACCCCAACGAAGGATATAAAACGCTCTTCCATCATCGGGCCGCCGACGATCACTCCGCCAAGAGGATTGGGGCGGTCGAGGACAACTACTTGCAGGTTATATTTTGCTGCCGCCTGCATGCAGTAATTTAAAGTTGAAATGTAGGTATAGGAACGGGCGCCGATATCCTGGATATCATATAGAAGGATATCGATCCCTTTCAGCATATCTTCAGTGGGCATCCTGGTTGCCCCGTAGAGACTATAGACGGGAATGCCGAGCTCGGAGTGGATATATGATTCGACATATTCTCCAGCTTTGGCGGTGCCGTCGATTCCGTGTTCCGGGCCATAGAGAGCAACGAGCTCGATATCTTCCGCTTCGTACAGGAGATCGATGGTGCTGATACCCCGGCTGTTGACGCCACTCTGGTTGGTCACCAGCCCCACTTTTTTATTCCGCACCAGGTGGCGCATTTTATCCATGAGCACTTCGCTACCCAGCCTGAACTCTTCATCAAAATTATCAATCAGCCCCAGGGAAAACCTCATGATCCTGGTTACATCCACGACGTTGATATCTTCTTCGCCGGTCACATCGGCGGCGGAAAGCTGGTCAGCAGTAAGCGTGTGCAAATTAAGGACATGCTGCATGACCATAACAACGTCCAGAATATTAATGGTTCCGTCTTCGTTTACGTCACCCTTGGCCAGGTTAGCGGCACAGGAAAGTGATGGTGCCAGGTTAATGAGAAACAGGAAAGTTAGGGCAAAGGTTAAAATTTTCATTTTTAACCTTTTAGTGATATTACGGCTAACAAGATTAATTATTATCCCCTTCCCTTCCTTTTCTGGGATCTTAATTGAGTTTATTCGCTTTTCTTGTACACTCGATACAGTACGATCGTCAGCTGCAACAAACCTGCAGGAAACCCGAAGTACCCCAGATACTTTAAAAAAGTATTGTCATATTTCAAACCGAGAACAATAAAGATCAAACCCAGGCAGATGAACGTTACAGCACTCAAAACAAAACCTGTTTTTTGAAGTATTGGTATCTTTTTAGCACCAATTATTTTTTTGCTATCCATACGTTCATTCCTCCCGTTAATATCTATCTTATCCATAAATGACTCTATTACAAGTTCATTCTGAAAATATTGCTACCTGAGCAGGTTTGCCGATGCCATGAAGGAAACAGACGTAAGCATAGAAATGACCATTTGTTTTATTAGCGTAAAATAAGGGCACGATGTTTGAGTTGAGGCTCAAACAAAGTGCCCTACATAAGAGAATAAAACTTTTATTACCTGTGTTTTAGAAAAGTGGAAAGATCTTTTTTGCGAATTGTTGTCAGGTAGTAGACAAGTCCGACAACCAACCAAACCAGAAATAGAATAAATCCAATACTGTCGATAGTGGTAAGAGCAATCAGCAAAGCAGCCAGTGATGCAATCATTCCGATAATCGGCAAAACTGGATAACCGGGGACTAGATAAGGCCGTTCAAGTTCCGGTTCGCTTTTACGCAACATTATTACCGAGAGGCAGATTAGAATGTAAACAATCACTATGGCAGCTGAGGAAAGCTGAAAGACTACTAGGATTTCCTGATATAGGGCACCAGCGATGCCAAAAATAGTGAGCGCTATTAAGGCAATATAAGGTGTGCCATATTTTGGGTGAATTCTTGAAAATACTTCCGGTAGTGCGCCTCCCAATGCCATACCATAAATCAGACGAGAAGCACCGATCATAAAAGCATTTAATGTTGTCACTAAGCCCAAGGCACCTGAAATCATAATTACGGCAGCGCCTGAATCGCCAAGGAAGAGAGAAGCCACATCAATCAGCGGCACATCGGATGTGCTGTTCATTAAAGCATCAGGAGCGGCTCCCCCGGCCACCAGGAAAACGCCCAGGTAAAAAACGGCAACGAAAACAATCGAAAGCGGTATTAAAAAGACTACTTTTCGCAAGGGGGCGTTGACCTCTTCCACTGCCTGCGGGGCAATGTCAAAGCCCATAAAAGCAAGCATCATCAAAGGAATAACGGTAATCATGCCAACCACGCCCTTGCTGAAGAAAGGAGTAAAGTTAACTGGGTTAACACTGCCTATGCCGCTGATGATAAAAGTGCCCATGCCGATAAAAAGCAGGGCAGCGAGAACAAGCTGTACGATTGCTGAGAACTTAACCCCAAAAATATTTATTAACCCAAATAAGATAGCTATAACAATCCCAGCAACAACTAGAGGCATGCCTGGCAATAAAGTGCTCACAATCCTGGAAAGAATAATGACTTCTCCCGGCATCATCGTGCCGTAAGCCAGCAGCAAAAACCAGCCTGTTGCAAAACCCCAGAATTTTCCTATCGAGCGACTGGTATAAACATATTCTCCACCCGCAAAAGGAAGCGCACCACACAGTTCAGCATAGCAGAATCCGATAAAAATACAAAAGACTGCTGCCAAGCAAATCGATATTATAATTGCCGGCCCGGCAATACCCAACAAAATGGCCGTTAGAGTTGCCCATGCCATCCCGATCATCGAACTGGTCAAAATAGCAAAAAGCGCTAGTAGGGTAATCCCCTTCTTTAAACTTAGTTGATTTTCCAAGACTTAACCCTCCTTTTCTGGAATTGAATTCTTGTGATTTCAAACTAATAAATCTATAAGCTGGGCAATCAATTTAGATCCAAATCACCTCATCTTTCTTCAATTGCTCAAGATCAGAATCGCTTAAATTCAAAAGTCTTTTTAATACATCATTGGTATGTTCCCCGAGCTTGGGATCTAGTTGGTTTTGTCCGGGTAAAACCTGAGATTGGGCATCAACAAATAGAACAGGATTGTTAAAAGTTTTTATCTTACCAAGCACAGGATGTTCAATATTTACTATCATATTGCGAGCCAGAAGTTGAGGATCTTCAAGCAGTTCATTAACATTTTTAACTACCCCGCAGGGAACACCCATAGTCTCGAAAAAGGTTAGTATTTCTTCAGCATTTTTGGTCAAAGCCCAACTGGCAAATTCGCTGTTCAAATAGTTTAGCACCTTAGATCTTTTTTCAAACGCTTCTTCATCATCTCCAGTATATTCAGCAGCTAGATCCTCGCGTCCTATGCTTTCGTAGATCTTTACAAACGCATCACTGCCAATAGCACAAACCATAACCCACTTATTATCACTAGTCTGAAAAGCATCCCAGGGTGCGCCAAGTGGGTCAGTATTGCCTCTGGCGGGCAGAGCGTTACCGGTCAGACTGGTTCTGATTACTGACTCTTCCAAAACAGCAAAAACACTGTCCATCATCGAAATGTCGATTCGGCTGCCTCGACCTTCACGATCACGCAGGATAATTGCTGATAGAATACCAATCGCCATATTCATACCAGCCAAAGCATCAGCTACCGCCGGTCCTGTTTTAACCGGTGGTGATCCCGGAAAACCGGTTAGGCTCATCAACCCGCCCATTGCCTGCGCTATGGGATCAACACACTTTTTCTTTGAATAAGGACCTTCCGCGCCAAAACCATTAATTGATGCATAAATGATCCGGGGATTTACTTTTTGAGCTTCATCGTAACCGAGGCCAAGTTTTTCGAGAGTCCCGGCAGTAAAGTTTTCAGCAACAACATCAACTTTTTTTATCAGATCAAAAAAAATATTTTTACCCTGCTCAGACTTAAGGTCCAAGGTAACTGATTCTTTGCCACGGTTTAACATATAGAAATAACCGCTCCAGCTATTTTTTAAAGGAGGGACAATTCTAGTCCAGTCACCAAAAGGTGGTCGTTCAACCTTGATTACTTCGGCCCCTAAATCAGAAAGTAATAATGTGCCGTATGGTCCGCTGTAAACCCAACTTAGGTCAAGGATCTTTATTCCTTCCAGTGGCCTCATTAACATTTCTCCCCTCGGTTAGTTTTCTTCAAGCTTAAATTCCCACCGACACATCACTCCCTCAGCTCTCTCGTCGGGATGGGCATGAAGGCAGGTTGTTTTAAACTTTGGATTTACTGTCGTAGCTAGTGCAATATATAAAGGCGGTGCACCAATTTTACACGGGAACAGAGGCAAGTTTTGGCTATCTCTAAATGTACCCATCGGGCATTTATTGACCTGCATAATGATCTTTTTGTCAGTAATCTCTAAGAACTCCCATTCAAAGCCGGCAGTAACCCACTGAGCCGCACAGTATTTAAGAACTGTCGCCAGTGCCTGGACATTGTTCCCTAGCTTGAGCGCCTTGATTAACCGATGTGCCTGTGCTTTAGCCATATATTCCCAGATTTCACCGTCAAGTCGAGCAGCGCTATCAGTTCCAAAATCCCTCTCAACAAAAAGCAGCCAATAACCTTGGTTGCTCCAATAATTCTTTGCCCAGGCATTAATTAGTTCTATTAAAACCTCTTTAGGCTGTTCCAGCAGTTCATTTTGAAGCATCTCCCAACTAACTTTTCCCGGCTCTGTTTCATATACTTTTAACACCCTTAAACTCCATCCTTCCCTGTTTTAATTCTTTCTGCGAATTGATCGAAATTACCCCGCAGTAAAAGTCGACCTACTTCTTCCAATTCGGTTGAAACATCGTCTTCATCAATTTCCAGCAATCTTTGCAACATAAAACCGTCAATTGCTGCATTGATAATAATTGCGGTTGCCCTGCTAATTTTGGTACTGGGCACGCTAAAAACTTCAGTTACAATTGTTTCTATTGAATCAATCCAGAGACGATATTTTTTATGAATGTTGGTTTTTATTGCATCGTTTCCCAATATTGCTTCAAGAAAGAGGTAGAATAAAATTCTATTGTCGTCAAGACCTTCGATTCGTTCTTTAATCTTGTCCGCCAGGAAACAGATTATCCCTTCTTCATTACACTTTTCATCGATTTTTCCAGCCTTAAATGCTTCAGCTATATGATATGATTCGCTGGTATGTGAATCCATAATGTCATAAAGCAAATCGTTTTTAGAGGGATAGTAATAATAAAGAGTACCAATGCTGATTCCAGCCTCAGAAGCAATAGCCCGCAAAGTAGCTTTTTGCACGCCCAACTCACTGACAACTATTTTTGCCGCTTCAATAATCCTTTTTTTGGCTCCACTATGTGTATCCATATCTAACACCTTTTATCAGTCGGTTGACTGACCTAAGATTAAAATAGTACGTCTATTTTGTCAAGAAGAAAAATTGTTTTATTATAAATAAAATACATTTCACCACCTTAGATGTTTCAAAACGAAACAGGGTAATTACATTTTGTTAAGCACAAGGATGCCTCGGAAAGTCAATTCTATGGAATTCTTCTGGATTCATTTATTACTGTCGATGCTCAAGGATTGATTTGATCTCTTCTAGCCTTTCTAAAAGCTTTCGCTGAAGGACCTTCCTGATTAGAGGGTTGAGGAGGTTAACCGGAAAAGAAAAGTAGATACTTTCTCGCTGGATCAGCTTAGTAG
>JBFYYZ010000037.1:0-3557 GCA_041309745.1 Bacillota bacterium
TTTTAGCGTCATTAAAACCGACAGAGCCTTAACTTCGTCAGCATCCACTAAATGGTGATAGCGGATTCCTCCTTTGTAAGGTCCGAAAACATTATTGTGCTGGGAGCGGTACCCGGTAAACACCTTGGTGGAACCGTTATCCATTTCAACTGGGATTGAGACTTCCACAAACCTAGCCGGTACTCTTAAGTGTTCGTAAACCTCGGACGATAGCTCAGCTAATTCCACCGATTGCTTAATCAAGTTTAACGTAGCGGCAAGCACATCATCCGCCTTTTTTGCATTCTTCACTTCTACTGCCATTTTATATCCTCCTTGTCGTTGCATTAATATTATTTATCCCTTTCGGGGGTATACCGTTTTGATCCCAACCGCGCAGCAGGTAGTAATCACTGAGCATAAGATCAAGTTCTTCTTTGGTGATTCGGTTACTCTGCTCGTTAATCGGTTCCTGCAGGAGACGCTTCGGCAAACAGTCATCCTCCCTGGTTGCGCCCTCACGGATGTTAAATAGCCTAGTTAAGTTCTGAACCCTGGCCGCAATCCCGTGTAAATCTGCTGCGCTATAGCGGATGCCGGTCAGCAGGTAAAGCAGTTCAATCAGTTCTTCCCAGTGAATCAGGTCGCGATAAAAGCGGCAAAAAATCAGACAGTCATAGATGTTCAGGCGATCTTCAAAATCAATGAACATCCTGGCCTTGCCCTTGATTTGAGCCGGGTCGATCATGCCGCTTAACTCCGGTTTGTAGAAGGTAGCTCTTAAATGACAGGCTCCACGGTCTGATGTGGCGTATGCAAGACCCATTCCTTTTAGCACTCTGGGATCATAGCCGGCCGGCTCAAGGCCTTTAACGTGAATCGCAAAGTCTTCCATCCCAAGTACTTTAGCCGCCTCCCTGATTCCTCCGGCAAAAATTGTCCCTTCGTCTTTACCTTCTACCACCTGCTCTAAAAAATCGGCGATTGAATCAGCATCACCGTAGCGGGGCGCCTTTTCAAGCTTGCCTCGTAAACCGGCCTCTATGGCAAATGCAGCCATGTTGCCGGCACTGATCGTATCAATTCCCCAGCGATCGCAGAGATCGTTTAAGTAGAGGATCTCCTCCATCTCCGGCAGGCAGCAGAGTCCTCCAAAGGCATAAATGGTTTCAAACTCCGGCCCTTCAACTGTCAGGCCCCGGTGCCGTCCCTTTTCAACTGTCGTCAGCTTGCCGCAGTCAAAAAAACAGCGGTAGCAACCACGGGCTTTCGCAGTCATTTCGTTTTGCATATAGTCGGCGCTGATTTTTTCCCAGCCCTCCAGAGTCCCGGCTGACCAGTAACGGGTCGGAAAACAGCCGGCATTGTTGGTAACCGCAACCAGTGCGGGCGTGCCTTTTTCTTTGTAGAGACGTGCCTCCGGTGAGTCTTTGAAGCGCTGGAAAAAGTTGCGGCTCCAGTTATTTAAACCTTCTTCATCGGCGGGTGCAGCTTTGGCACTGCCGCTGAAAACGATACCTTTAAGATTTTTTGAACCCATTACCGCACCCAGGCCGGTTCTGCCAGCGCTGCGCCAGCGGTTATTCTTGATGCAGGCGAAAGCAAGTTTTCTTTCTCCAGCCGGTCCGATCACCAGTGCCTGTGAACCTTTGACTCCGACCGCTTTGATAATTTCTTCTTCCGTAGCATAAGACTCCTTGCCCCAGATGTCACCGGCATCGTAGAAGTTAACGGCTTCTTCAGAAATTGAGATGTAACAGGGTTTCTGCGCCGCTCCGCTGATCACGATTGCATCGTATCCTGTTCTTCTCATCACCGGTGGCAGGTGCCCTCCGCTGTAAGACTCGGAGTACAGGCCTGTAGCCGGCGATTTGCTGAAAACCCCGAAGCGTGAAGCTGGAGCAAGAGGGCTATCGGTAGCCGGGCCGGTGGTAAAGATCAGCAGGTTTTCGGCAGAAAGGGGATCCACCCCGGGCGGGAGCATTTTCAGCAGCAGGTAGCTGCCCAGGCCTTTGCCTCCTAAATAATCAAGGAATATTTCTTCTTCCAGCTGTCTTTCGCTGATGTCGGACTTGTTCAAATCGATGATTAAAAGCTTGCCGAAATTAGAATACAATTAGCGGCTGCCTCCTTCTTCTGCGGCAATAGCTTCTTCAAGAATATCCAGGCCTCTGTTCAATTGATCAACTGGGATATTGACCGGCATCAGCAGGCGGATCACATTGCTGAAAATACCGGCAGTAATGATGATCAGGCCGTTTTCATGGCAGCGCTTGATGATCGCCTTAGCCCGGTCCGGATCAGGGGCCTTGGTCCCACGATCTTTAACCAGCTCAAGGGCCCGCATTGCGCCTAAGCCCCGGTGTTCCCCGATGATCGAGTACTTGGCTGCCATCTGATCCAACCTTTCCGCCGTCATCTGGCCGGTTTTTTCTGCCTGTTCGGCCAGTTTTTCTTTTTCAGCAACTTCGAGAACGGCCAAAGCAGCGGCGCAGCCAACGGGGTTTCCGCCATAGGTTCCGCCTATTTCTCCCGGACCGGCTGCGTCCATCACTTCAGCCCTGCCGGTTACGGCGCTGATCGGCACTCCGCCGGCCAGCGATTTGGCCATGGTGATGATGTCTGGCTCAATACCGTAGTGGAAACTGGCCAGCGGACTTCCGGTGCGGTAAAAGCCGGACTGAATTTCGTCGATGATCAAAAGCACTTCGTTTTTCCGGCAAATTTCGTGTAATACTTTAAAATAATCGGCCGGAGGCACGATGAAACCACCCTCTCCCTGAACCGGCTCGGCGATTACTGCCGCCACGTTATCAGCCGTACATTCGACAGCGAAAAACTGCTCAAGATAACGGGCACACTGCAGGTCGCAGGAAGGATAAGACAGACCAAAACGGCAGCGGTAACAATAAGCTGCGGGAATTTTATAAACATCGGGCGCGAAAGGCCCGAAACCGTATTTATAGGGTTTTACTTTTGAAGTAAGGGTCATGGCCATCAGGGTACGACCGTGAAAAGCACACTCCAGAGAGACCAATGCTGTTTTCTTGGTATAGCGTCGGGCCAGCTTTACGGCATTCTCTACCGCTTCGGCCCCACTGTTAAAGAAAGCGGTTTTTTTGGCAAAGCTGCCCGGGGTCAATTTGTTCAGGCCGGCGGCCAACCTGACATAGGGCTCATACATGGTAACCATAAAGCAGGTATGCAGGAATTGATCCGCCTGCTTTTTGATCGCATCGACCACCGCCGGGTGGTTGTGACCAAAATTGGCAACACCGATACCGGTTGTGAAATCAAGATACTCGTTGCCGTCAACATCCTTGATTATTGCTCCCTTTGCTTCATCAACAAATACAGGTAACACGTAGGAAATACCGCGGGCCACATGCTGATCGCGCATTTTCAGCAGCTCCTGCGACTTAGGTCCCGGCCCGTAGGGGGCTCTTGCCCCGGCATTATTGCTCATTTAATTAATCCCCTTTCTGGTTTAGCTTTTTCTGCTAAATATATATAGCAATAATGATGCCACCTGCAAAAATAGGCTTGTTTTTTTAAGTTAACGTTTAAAAACCTGTGGC
>JBFYYZ010000038.1:0-13365 GCA_041309745.1 Bacillota bacterium
ACCGCCACAGAAACAAGGCTGAGACGCATCATCAGGGCGGTTGCTTCTTCAATGGGCATGTCGGGAACAAGGTTGGGACCGAAGAAAATCATCACAACGTTGATCAGCAAAAGCAGCCCACCGCCGATGTAGCCCATAGCGTAACCGCGCGCAGAAACGGAGTCGATCTCATCTTTATTGGCAATGTGTGGTAGCAGGGCATCATAGAACACGAGGGAACCAGCAAACCCGATTATGCCAGTTATATAGAGGACACATCCCAGCAGCCAATCGCCTGGCTGCTGCACAAAAAACATCAACGCGGTGGAAAGCACACCCAGCCCGATAAAGAAAGCCATGAATGTTTTTTTAGAGCCGCGGAAATCTGCAATTGCGCCCAGTACCGGGCTGATTAAGGCGGCAAATAGACTGCCTATGGCAACAGTGTAGCCCCATAAAGCTAGAGCAGCCTCGTTGGTAGCAATGTACGTTAGAAAATAATTCGGTAGAACAGCCGCCATGACGGTAGTGGCAAAAGCTGAATTTCCCCAATCGTACATAGTCCATGCCCAAATTGCTTTCTTCCTAAGTGCGTCTGCCATGTAGTTATCCTCCTGAAACAAAGATAGGTATTTTCTTTTCTTTCGGGAGTATACTACCACACTATAAAGATGCGGATCAAGCTAACCTGAGCCTAAAAACCAGATTCCCGGACTGATTCGCCTCGGCCAGAGGTGAGGCAGAAGGCATTTAAAAGATCATCCTGGCGTTTTATGCTTAAGAGTAAACAAGTTGGACAAGAAAGCATGTTCCAGCGCTTAGGGATCAGGTTGTGGCCCAACCATAAAGCCGTCTTGATCATAAAAGCAGCCGTCTGTGGTGATAATATGCAGGGGGGGTAATGTTTATAATCACCGAATGTCCGCACTGCTACTACCGCCCCGGGAGAAGCACTCTCAAAAAGCACACCCTGCTTTAAATACAAGGTGCAGGAAGGATGGTCTGTCGCAGAAACTATAGTTACAATCATGAATCCAAAACCCTTAGATTATCAGCGGAATATAAGTACTTAAGTGATTCCTTTAATAAATTCCACCTGGGCATTTACCGCTTTATTAAAATTGTCGCCGTGATAAATGTCAAAATGGCCGATCTGGTATTTGACCAGGGTTGCTTTTTTGCCTAAAATTTGAGCCACCTGAGTGTGTGAATCAGGGTCCACGGTATTGTCGTGCTCACAGATCTGCAGCAATACGGGGCAATTAACTTGCTGTGCAGTATGGATTGGATTCTTCCCCTGTAACATCAACAAACTCCTGGCGCAAATTCCATTAATAAACAGCTCCGATTCTTTCACCAGGCCCGCATATCCTTCAAAGGACCCGGGAGCAGTCATAAAGGCAAAAGTGTCAGGCTTACCGACGATGGGGATCAAGTGTGGTGATAGGCCGAATCGTGAGCGGCCTTTGTCCCGCTGGGCATGCACGAACAGTTTCAGGAAGAAAAGGAGTCCCTCCCGCTTCAGTATTATTTTGTCGTCTTTCTTGTGATCCAAACTGGGGCACTGGGCAATAACCCCGGCAATTTTCTGGTCCTCTGCTGCTATATTAATCCCATATGCCGCTCCGGCAGAGGTGCCCCAAAGGATTATCTGATCAGGATTGATACTTTGCTGATTGCGGGCAAAGTTAACAGCGGCTCTAATATCTTCCTGCCGCCTGACGCCGTTAAAGAACTGCCGGGGTTGACCACCGCTGGCCCCAAAGTAACGGTAATCAAAAGCGATAGCGGCAATACCGTTTTCTGTAAAATGAAGGGCGTACTTTTCCAGCACCATATCTTTGGTGCCGCCGAAACCGTTGCTTAAGATAACGCAGGGAACATCTTCCTTAGTATTTTGGGGAAGGTAAAGCCAGGCACTTACTGCTGACCCGTCCACAGAAAAGAAACATCCTGCCTGCTTTGAGGTGCTTCCTTTTCTTTTATTACCCTTTCAATTACCGGTAGCTCAAGCGAAAGGGCGGGGTGAAAAATAACGATTGCCAGGTAACAAACCACAATTGCCACGATAACGGCCAGAACCATTTTACTCTCCTCCATTAGTACATGTCATTTTCTATCTTCCAACAAGCCGTAAAAATAAAGTTTCCGGAGTTGCCACTGAAACTGGCTGTACTCGGAAAAGATACTTTTCCAGCTTCCCTCTTTCACCAGTTCGTTTAGCTTCTCCGTTACCAGCCAAATGAGCTCGACAGATATTTCCTTTCTAACTTCTCCCTTCTCCTGGGCCGCTTTAATATTTTCCAGATAGCGTTGTTTCATTTCAACATAGACGCTTTCCAGGTCAAGGATTTCTTCAATAAACTCGCTGCTTACCGGTGAAAAAAACTCCACGCGCCACTGGGTCATCAGGTCTATTTTCTCTGGGAAGCTTAGGTCAAGCTCATTTATCTCATCAAAGCGGGCGAACCCCAGTTTGGTCAGTTCATCCCCAATGTATTTGGCAATATCCTGCTTGTTGTCAAAATACTTGTAAAAAGTAACCTTGCTCACTTTTGCCTTGCTGCAGATCTCTTCCACCGTAACCCGCCTGACCCCATGTTTAAAAAAAAGCGCTCTGGCGGTATCAACTATTTGGGTTTTCTTTGACTTTTTGCTATCTATCATGAATTCACATCGCTTTTCCTGTATTATATACTTTACTTATTTAACTGTAATATACGGAAATCGTTAATAATATATCATAACGTAAGTTTAATAACAAGGAAAACATATCCTCTTGAATGTAAACTTAGTTCCTGTTTAGCTGTAGAAATATAACTAGATTATATTGTGCATTGATATTTCTGTGTTCATTGCTTCTGCTTATGCTCTATGTTAGAATTTAGTTTAGGCTTTTAGGCAGTTGCAGGAGAGGAGGGTTCTGTTTGAGCCCATTTTTAAGACAAATTACATTCTACCTGGTCATTGCCCTGGTAGTGTTTATCTTGCTGTCATCGTTTAATAATACTACCCCACCGGAGGAGATCTCCTATGATCAGCTGATCCAGAGGGTTGAGCAGGGAGAAGTTGCAAGTGTTGCCCTGTACGGCAGCGAGGTTGAAGCGACATTAAAAGACGGCACGGTGGTAAAAACGATCAGGCCGGACGATCACAACCTGACCGAGTTGCTGCTTGCTAACAAAGTAACTTTGGAAACATATCTGCCCCGGGGACCGAAATGGTGGCAGAGCGCCCTTACCTATCTGATACCCTTCCTGCTGCTGATCGGGATCTTCTTTTTCTTCATGCAGCAGACCCAGGGTGGAGGCAACAAGGTAATGAATTTCGGCAAAAGCCGGGCCCGCTTGCAGGAAGGGGACAAAAAGAAGGTTAGTTTCCAGGATGTTGCCGGAGCCGATGAAGAGCGCGCCGAACTTTCGGAGATTGTCGATTTCCTGAAGGACCCGCGCAAGTATATTGAAATCGGGGCCAGAATTCCCAAGGGAGTACTGCTGGTTGGCCCTCCCGGTACGGGTAAAACCCTGCTGGCCAGGGCTGTGGCCGGTGAGGCAGGGGTGCCTTTTTTCAGCATCAGTGGTTCTGATTTCGTAGAAATGTTTGTCGGGGTCGGCGCTTCCCGCGTACGCGATATGTTTGAAAACGCCAAGAAGAATTCTCCCTGTATCGTTTTTATTGATGAAATAGATGCTGTCGGTCGTCAGCGTGGAGCCGGCTTAGGCGGCGGGCATGATGAACGGGAGCAGACTCTGAATCAGCTGCTGGTTGAGATGGACGGATTCGATGTAAACGAAGGGATCATTATTATTGCGGCCACCAACCGCCCGGATATTCTCGACCCGGCGTTGCTCAGGCCGGGACGTTTTGACCGAGAAATCACAGTCGGCCTGCCTGATGTAAACGGGCGGGAAGCGATTCTCAAAGTTCACACCAGGAATAAACAGCTTTCGGAAGCGGTAGACCTGAAAATATTGGCCCGTGGCACGCCCGGTTTTACCGGTGCCGACTTAGAAAATGTTGTTAACGAAGCGGCGCTTTTGGCTGCCCGTAAATCATTGAAACGGATTGGCATGCAGCATTTGGAGGAATCGGTTGAGCGGGTGGTAGCTGGAACTCAAAAAACGAGCCGGGTAATCAGTCCCTTTGAAAAGAAAATTGTTGCTTATCATGAAGCCGGGCATGCCCTGGTCGGTTATCTTTTGCCACACACCGATCCGGTTCACAAGGTTTCGATTATTCCCCGCGGCCGGGCGGGCGGCTACACCCTGATGTTTCCGGAAGAAGATCGCTATTACATGACCAGATCAGAGTTGCTCGATCGGGTCAGCACCCTGCTTGGGGGGCGGGTGTCCGAGAAACTGGTGCTAAACGACATCAGCACCGGCGCGCAGAACGATCTGGAAAGAGCCACTTCAATTGTCCGCCAGATGATCATGGAGTATGGGATGAGCGAAAGTTTAGGCCCGATTACTTTAGGCAGAAAACATGACCAAATCTTTCTGGGGCGCGACCTGGCCCGCGATCGTAACTACAGCGAGGAGATCGCCAAGGCAATCGATCAGGAAATCAGGAAAACAATCGATAACTGTTACCAGAAGGCTCAGGAGATCCTTGAAAAAAATCGCGACAAGCTGGAAAGTCTGGCACAGACCCTGCTGGATAAGGAGACTCTTGATGCCGAGGAAATTAAAGCTTTGATGGAGGGTAAACCACTGCCGGTAAAAAAAGTGAGCCCGCTTGACGGAACTGAAGATCAAGCTGATCAGTCCGGCGAGAACCAGGCAGACGGAGGAACAGTAGATGCGGGAGCTGAAGAGCAGGACAGTGCCCTCAACGGCGATTTAAAAGAGGAAAAGATCAAGGTGATTAGCAAAAAGCCTGATCGCCGCGCCTCATTTGCCAGGCGCAGTAAAACAAAAGAGAAACCTGACTAGACAAAAGATGGAGCCTTCAAGGCTCCATCTTTTTAGCGGCCCAAGCCAGCCAGGAAATGCTCGGCGTTCTGGTAAAATAGCTGATCCAGGTTATCCTGGGGTAGATTAAGGGCCGCAATCCTGGCGAGACCATTTTGCGGTGGTTCTAAAATAATAGGAAAGTCGCTGCCATAGAGAATGCGTTCAGGAAACAGCCTGATAACATCAAGAATAAGATCGAGCGGGGTTTTTACCATTTCATTTTGAAAAACGAAGGCTGTATCGAGATATAAACCGCTGTAAGCTGACAGTAGGTCGGCATAGGCCGAAAGATCATTTAAGCCAAGGTGCGGAATGATCAGCTTTAAAGTGGGAAAGCGGCGCAGCAGTTTAGCTACATAGCTGATTCCTAAATTTTTGGACGGTTGGGGAAAACTGCCGGCATGCATGATTACCGCCTTCGATCTTTCAACCACTGCCTCAAACAGGGGAAATAGCCGCTCATCATCAGGACGGCATTGTTGGACGAGACAGTGAATCTTAATGCCGGGAAAATTGTAACGGTCAAGACATTCAACAACAATCTGACCCAGATCGCTGTCGTCAGGGTGGACGGCGCCAAAAGGCACAACAGCATTGTTTGCAAGGCTGAATTCATGAAGCCAGCTGTTCAGCGGACGACTTAGCCCGGGCTTATGAGTGTAGGCGAGGGTCATACATTTTTCCACACCTCCCTCCTTCAGCAGATCAAGAAGCTGATCCGGAGCGGTCGGAAAATTGATTTTCCAGCCATATTGTTTCCAGAAAAAAGCGTAAACGGCTTTCATCATTTTTTCTGGGAATAGGTGGACATGACTGTCTATTAACCTGACGATCCCGGTTCACCGCTTTTCAAAAAGTAATAGTTGTCTTCTGATTAACAATTATACCAGCGGGAGGCTTTAAGCGCTATGAGTTCCGGGTTAACGGCAGTAAAAGGCATTAAGGTTGGGGTAGCCTCAAACCCTGAAGCGGCAACCGGGGTCACTGTAATCCTGGCTGAGAACGGCATGCGGGCAGCAGTGGAAGTGCGCGGTTCTGCGCCCGGCACCAGGGAAACCGACCTTTTAAAACCAGGTCAACTGGTAAGCGAGATCCAAGCACTGGTCCTGGCCGGGGGAAGCGCTTTCGGCTTAGACGCAGCATCGGGAGTCGTCAGGTACCTGGAAGAGCAAAACTGCGGTTTTGCAGTTGCTCCTTATTGTGTTCCCATCGTATCTGCAGCGGTTCTTTTTGATCTATTTATCGGTGACGGTTCCATCAGACCGGATGCAGATATGGGCTACCAGGCCTGCCTGGCTGCCGGTGATGGACCGGTGCCCGAAGGTTCGGTGGGGGCCGGTACCGGTGCGACAGTGGGCAAAATCTACGGGACAGCCGGGGCCATAAAAACTGGTCAGGGTTCAGCAGTCAGCCGGAAAGACGATCTAATTGTTGCTGCGCTGGTGGTGGTAAATGCCTTTGGCGATATCTACAATGAAAATGGTTCTTTGCTAGCCGGTCCGCGCAATCCGCAAAGCGAAAAGATGGAAAAAACGATCGCTTTAATGTTGGATCAGAAAGCACAGGGCTTTCCGGGCAATACAACGTTGGGAGTTGTTGCTACCAATGCCTATTTTGAAGGAGTCGCACTCGAAAAAATCTGCCGCATGAGCCACGATGGCCTGGCCCGTTCAATCTGGCCGGTTCACACCATGTGGGATGGCGATACAATATTTGCAGTATCTAGAGGAGATATTGCCGCCGATCTCAACCTGGTTAGCCTGATGGCTGCGGAAGCAGTAGCCGAGGCAGTCAGGCGTGCAGCGCTCACGGCCACTTCCTTGGGCGGGGTTCCTGCTCTTTCGGACCTGAACTTTAAATAGATGTGAATAGTTTAACATTGCAGCAGGAATTATGAAGGTTTTGTTGAATTAACTATTTTGTCTGCTAAAATCTGTAGGTGGTTAGGTTAGGAAAATTATTTACATTATAAGGAGGTTGTTTTAATGCCGTTGGATCCTACCAAACATGCTGACTGGGAAATTGCCGAAGCTGCTGAAGCGAATATGAAGCAGGTTTACCAGTTAGCGGACGAGCTTGGCCTTGAAAAGGAGGAGCTCCTGCCCCACGGCCACTATGTGGCAAAAGTTGATTACAAGAAAGTGCTTGAAAGACTGAAAGACAAACCGGACGGCAAATATATTGACGTTACGGCGATTACCCCCACCCCGCTGGGCGAGGGTAAATCAACCTCGACTATGGGTCTCACCGAGGGGATGGGCAAGCGTGGCAAGAATGTTATCGCTACAATCCGCCAGCCTTCCGGTGGTCCGACCATGAACGTAAAAGGTTCTGCAGCCGGCGGTGGTCTGGCTCAGTGTATTCCCCTTACACCCTTTTCTCTTGGTCTTACCGGAGACATTAACGCGATCATGAACGCCCATAACCTGGCTATGGTTGCGCTTACTTCCCGGATTCAGCACGAATTTAATTCCACTGATGCTTTTCTTGAGCGCAGTGGCCTGAAGAGGTTAAATATCGACCCGCGCAATGTGGAAATGAAGTGGATTATCGACTTCTGCGCTCAGGCTTTGCGGAACATCATCATCGGTCTCGGTGGACGCAAAGATGGTTTCATGATGAACTCCAACTTTGCTATCGCCGTTTCTTCTGAGGTTATGGCCATCCTGGCTGTGGCCAAGGACCTGAAAGATATGCGTGAGCGGATGGCAAAAATCGTGGTTGCCTATGATAAAAAAGGCAAGCCAGTTACTACCGGTGATCTTGATGTCGCCGGAGCAATGACGGCTTGGATGGTTGAGGCGATCAACCCGAACCTGCTGCAAACTATTGAAGGACAGCCAGTCTTTGTTCATGCCGGCCCCTTTGCTAATATTGCTATCGGCCAATCTTCAATTATTGCAGACCGCGTTGCACTGAAATTGAGCGATTACGTTATTACCGAATCTGGTTTTGCTGCCGATATCGGTTTCGAGAAATTCTGGAACTTAAAGTGCCGTATGTCCGGTCTGGTTCCGAACTGTGCGGTTATTGTGGCCACGATCAGGGCTCTCAAGTGTCATGGTGGAGCGCCGATTCCCCTTCCGGGGCAGCCGCTTGATCCTGCATACAGTCAGGAGAATGTCGGTTGGGTTGAAAAGGGTTGCGAAAACCTGATTCACCATATCAAGACCGTTAAAAAAGCAGGAATCAGCCCTGTTGTCTGTATCAACCATTTCTACACCGACACCGACAACGAAGTTAAAACTGTGCGTCGCCTGGCGGAAGAAGCCGGCGCCCGGGTTGCCCTTTCGAAGCACTGGCAGTATGGTGGTGAAGGCGCAGTCGAATTCGCCGATGCAGTTGTTGAAGCCTGCAACGAGCCGAACGACTTCAAATTCCTCTATGAACTCGAAACTCCTTTACGTCAGCGTATTGAGCTGATTGCCAAGGAAGTATACGGGGCAGACGGTGTTGAGTACTCTGCCGAAGCACTCGAGAAGGCCAAGCGGATGGAAGCAGATCCCGAAATCCAGAAGATGGGTACCTGCATGGTTAAAACCCACCTCAGCCTTACCGATAACCCTGCTCTTAAAGGGGTGCCCAAAGGCTGGAAGCTGCATATCCGCGACATTCTCACCTACGGTGGCGCCGGGTTCGTTGTTCCCGTTGCCGGGGCCATCTCGCTGATGCCTGGCACCGCGGCCAACCCTGCTTACCGCCGGGTTGATGTTGATGTGGAAACCGGCAAAGTGCAGGGTCTTTTCTAAACCTCTCATCGAGCCGCTTAGAACAAATGCTTATTATAAAAGGACGCCCCCGGGCGTCCTTTTGTTTGATTTTTGTATGGGTAAATATTGCAGTATCGATTACGGTTACTAGTTTCTACTAGTTGCTCATATAAACTTCGCTCATGCTAATTGAAAAGAGTTGCCGGAAACACCGTCAATAAATGCTCTTCAAGAGGAAGGGTGATCAATAAACAAGAAGCGAACATAAAGTGAAGAAGCTTGAATTGTCGGTGAAACAAGGGCTTGCGCAGGACCGGGTTCTCAATAATGATTAAACATCTTCAGATTTAATTGAGAACCCGGCCGAGGCTTGAAGACTTAAGTGTCGAATGACGAGGCTGCCTGTAAAAGCCCGCAGTTAAGCCGTTACAATTCAGTCTGAACGATCCGTGAGCAATGGTTTATTGTTCACCCTTAGTAAGTTGCCTTCACCATTGAAGTTATAGCTTAGCTTATTTCGAAACAGCCCTGCGGCAGGTAGAGCTTTACTTCTTTATTCTTCGGGCGGTTGGCCAGGATCGAAGATACAGGCTGGTTAAAGCCGGGAATGATCAGATCAGGAGCGATGTCGGCCAGGGGAATCAATACAAAGTCGCGCTCGCCTATCCGCGGGTGCGGTAGCTCAAGCAATGGGGTTTTCATCATTACCTTTCCGTAGAGCAAAAGGTCAAGGTCGATGGTGCGCGGCCCCCAGCGTACTTCCCTTTCCCGCCCCAGCTCCTCTTCGATGTCAAGCATCGCAAGCAGCAGCTTAGTAGGCGGTAGCTCAGTGGTCATGGCCGCGCAGGCATTTAAGTAAAGGCCTTGTTCCGGCCCACCAACAGGTGCCGTTTCGTAAATAGCAGATACAGCATCGATTTTAATCCTATCTGTTTGGGATAGCATTTCCAGAGCTGTTCTTAAGTTTTTGGTCCGATCACCTAAGTTGGAGCCAAGTGCAATATGGGCAGCAGTCATCTTTTTTACCTTCCCCGGCTGACCATCACACTGACACCGCCCTGTACACCGGGGATCGGTGGGTTTGGTTTTCGGACCTCCACTGCTGCCTCAATTACGCTATCTAAGGCCATCAGCTTATCGGCAATGCGGCAGGCCAGAGTTTCAAGCAGGCGGCAGGAAGAACCATACATTATCTCTTCAACAACTGAGATTGCGGCCCGGTAATCCACAACATCATCAATCTGATCGCTGCTGTGGTCTGACAGATCGATCCCCAGCTCAAGGCTCACCTGAAATTCCTGGCCCAGTGATTGCTCTTCAAGCATCAAGCCATGATAGGCGTAACAGACAATCCTCTCAACAATTATTCTGTCCAATTAAAACTCACCTCCGAATCATTGCATCGGTCATATCGATTACCCGCTTCATTTCCTTCACATCGTGTACGCGTATAATATCCGCTCCGGTGCTGATCCCGTAAGCAACCGTGGCTGCGGTTCCTTCGAGCCTCTCCTCCAAAGGGAGGTCAAGGGTTTTGCCAATCATTGATTTGCGCGATGTTCCAAGCAGTAGGGGGTAACCAAGGTTGCCAAAGTCTTTCAGGTGAAGCATCACTTCAAGATTTTGCGACAGATCCTTTCCAAAACCGATACCGGGATCAATGATGATCTTCTCTTCATTAATGCCGGCCTCCAGGGCAAGAGCAACAGATTCCTCCAGCTCTGCCAGAACATCGGTTATTAGATCTTCATAATTAGTATTATTGCGGTTATGCATCAGGCAGACCGGAATGCGGTAACGGGAGGCAGTAGCGGCAAGAGTGGGATCGGCTTTCAGCCCCCAGACATCATTCAGCATCTCAACCCCGGCATCCAGTGCTGCTTCAGCAACCGTTGCTTTGTAGGTATCGATTGACAGAGGTAGCTTAAATGACTGCTCTTTCTTAAGGGCATTGATGATTGGTAGTACTCTCTTCAGTTCTTCATCTGCCGACACCTGGTGGTGTCCCGGCCTGGTTGATTCTCCCCCGATATCAACAATGTCGGCGCCGTCTTTTGCCATTTGGAAAGCGTGCTCAATCGCTTTTTCCATGAGATTGAAGTGGCCGCCGTCGGAAAAGGAGTCCGGTGTAACGTTTAAGATGCCCATCAGGTAAGTTTTTTTCCCCAGCTCAAAAATTCGTTTTCCAACAACAAGTTCTCTGCGCCGCGTTTTGCTCCTGGCAGCCAGCCGCTCAGTAATCATATTGCCAACTGTGGCAAGACCAGTTTTATCAAAAGACAGCTCCTGGGCGGCAAGGCTAATTGCGGCTTCGCTACCCGCCAGAATCAAAGAGCTTCTGCCGTCTTTCCCGGCCCTTCCGGGAATCGTCAAAACAGCGATACCGGCAGCCCTTAAAGCGCTGTTGAGCGGAGCTGTCAGTTCTTCAGGGATAGAAGACAATTTGAGGCAAAGCTGCAGATCATTCCGGATAAAAGCTGCCGCGCTGGCCGGCTCATAACCCATTTTTTGCAGTTCGTAAACAATTAAATCCGGATTTATTGCCAATATTTGCATCAAATTAACTCCGCTCATTAGTAAATGAGGTTGTTTCTATGAGGTTGTTCCTTAATTTTGTTACACTGGTCGCGGGCTTCGCAGTCAAAGCATAACCTCGAATAACGATCTGCTTTTTTTAGGGCTCTGCTCAAAGGTGAACGGTGAACGGCAGCTGTTTCATCGAGCCGGTGCTGGCAAATCGCTTTTTTAATCAAAACAATTTCTCCCCTGTCAAAACCGGTAGCAGCCAGAATCGGTCCGGCAAGCTCAGCGCTGGATAGAGCATGATCAAGATCTGAGCTGTATTCCTGCCAGCGCCCGATGTCATGAAGCAGGGCGGCAGCGTAAGCCATTTCCCGGGTAATAAAAGGGTTGCCTTCTTCAAGTAGAAAAATATAGGTCAGGCGGGCGACAGCGAGAAGGTGATCAAAGCTGTGGCCGCAGAAAATTCGTTCTTTTTCGGCGACCTCATTTTGGCGCAGGTATTCAAGGTAGGAGGGATTTTTGAGGATCCGCTCAATCCTGCTCACCTTTTTAGTTGCTTCCCTGGATCAGGCTGAAAACCTCAACCCGTGAGCTGGAGTTGCTCCTGAAAAGGCCGCGCACTGCGGAAGTTACCGTTGTTGCTCCCGGTTTGGAAACACCGCGGATGCTCATGCAGAGGTGCTCAGCCTCAAGTACCACCACAACGCCTTTAGGCTTAAGGACTTCGGTAATTATATCGGCAACCTGACTGGTTAGCCGCTCCTGTAGTTGCGGCCTTCTCGCGATGGTTTCAATTACCCTGACCAGTTTGCTTAAACCCACAATGCGCCCTTCTGATGGGAGGTATGCTATATGGGCTTTACCATAAAAGGGCAAAAGATGATGTTCACACATTGAATAAAAAGAGATGTCTTTAATCAGCACGATTTCATCGTGGCCGTCTTCTACAAAACAGGTTTTCAAGTGATCACGCGGATCCTGATTGATACCACTGAACAACTCGGCATACATTTTGGCTACCCGATTCGGGGTGCCCACTAGCCCTTCCCGGTTTAAATCTTCGCCAACAGCTTCCAGAATCATAGCTACGCCTTTTACAATTTTTTCCTTGTCCAACATATAACCGCCTTTCGGTTAGTAGATAATGATTTCCGGTAACCAGATAATCAGGCTATGCAAGAGGGCACAGGCCAAGATATTTTCGGTGCGCAAGTAAAGGTAACCCAGGATGGCTGCTAAACCAGGAGCCAGAATCAGCACTTCCAGGTAAGTATATGGATAAGTTAACATCCATGGCTCAGTAGCAATCAGGAAGATAAACCGCACTACCGAAGCCATTAGAACCATAACCAGCAAACCCTGGTTGATGCCAAGTTGACGGGTCAGGACCGCCTGAATATAGCCGCGCCAGACCATTTCTCTCGGCAGCCCTGTCAACAGAAAAATAATGGGTAAAGAAACCAGGGGTTCCATTCCACGTACTGTAAAGCCCGTAGGCAATCCGTACGCCGAAATGATGATGATAGCCGCAGTAACCAGAGCCAGACCATAACCGTAACGCAAACGATCACGTCGTAACCCCAAGTCAAGATAATCAATTTTACCATATTTTTCGGCAATAATCAGGCAAATTAAAATCAGGCCATAACCGATAAAAGAAAATCTACTGGATTTTTCAAACAGCACAGGAATGATATCACTCAAGGCTAAGACGGGTATTATGGCAATAAGGGTATTTAAGGCAAATCTGCTTGGCGGAGTGCCGGCAAGGTGATACCAGTACCGAGAGTAACGGTGATCAAGGGTAAAGATCATGATGGTCATGATTGTGATTAAAATGGACAATAGATAGAGCAGAAAAGTGCCATACAACTCTACCATGGTCAGGTTTGTAGCCGGAGGCAGAATCGGTTTTCCTTCCGGGTCAAGCAGGTAATAAAAAGCAAGGCCCTGCCTGCCATGAAAGGCCAGAGGGACGAGATCTTTCCAAATATTTGGCACACCGCTGGAATTATTAAAAACAAAGGAAACCAGGAAGAGCAGCGACTGATCTTCGATCGGCATAAAAATGTTACTGCCCCGGATCTGATCAAAAAGATCATGCTCAATCATCATCAACAGGCCGCTGGTTTCTTCATTCGAATAGGTTCTGTTGCCTTTAGCGAAGCTTCCTTCGCCCATCAGGATCACGGTTTTAT
>JBFYYZ010000039.1:0-4796 GCA_041309745.1 Bacillota bacterium
TAGCGCTGAGGAGTATTGAAGAGAAACACAAGATTGTGGAAGTGGGTAAAGAGCTTCGTAAAATGATGCACTACATCAAGCCGTCTTAATAATCAAGTTTTGAAGCATAACCTAGCGAGAAGGGGCAGCTAAGTCAATTAGCTGCTCTTTATTTAATGTGCTGGACGGGGCCAGGATCGCCCGGGTTATGCCATCATGCTGGAATACCAGGCCATTGTAACCGCCGGCCAAAAAAAAGAGGTAGTTATCCTTGTATTGAATATCATTGATCGGAAATTGCAGCTGAAGGCCGATTTTTTCAACAAATTCAAAGGGGTCTTCTGCAACGGCTTCAGAACTGACTAACAACAGATCATGTTCTGGGCCACTGTATAAGGCAACCCTGAGCGGTTCTTCTTCAACCGGGGGCAAAAAGATCTCTTCGGAGAAAAAATAGTCTTCGCCAAGTGTTTCAGGCCATAGCGGCATGGCGTTTTCTTCAGCAGAAGGTGAAGCGGCAACTGTGATCTGATCTTCGGCAGACTCTTCCTCACCCTCGGCAGTGGTAACCGTTTCTGTCTCTTTATTTTGCTGCTCAGCCGGAGCATCCGGCTTTGTTTCTGTTCCGGCCGCTGAATCCAAGGGCTCTTCTGCGGTCTCTGATTCAGCCGGATCCAATGCTGCTAACCGCTCCTCTTCATCCACTGCCATAAATTCGGCAGCAGCGTCATATTCAGAGGCCGGAGATGCAAATTGGGCAACCCGAAAAAGGCCAATGCCGCCAAATAGAAGCAACAGGCAGGCCGCTGCAGCCAGACCCGCATAGCGAATCCAAACCGGAACAGTTTTCTTAAGCGGCACAGGAGTACTATCCAGTCGGGCTTCGATAGTGCGCCACATTTTATCAGCGGCGGGCGGTTCGACAGACTCAATCTCAAGCTGAAGCGCCCTGCGGATCAGATTGTCATCAATTTGATTTTTATCGTTTTCATTCAACGCTGTCTGTCACCTCCTCACTGATTTGACAAACGGGAGCTCATTCGAGTTCCAACACTTCGGCCAGCTTCTGCCTGGCCCTGAAAAGTCTTGACTTTACGGTGCCAGGACTGACTTTCAGCAGCTCGGCAATCTCATCAATTTTTAGGTCATCAAAGAACTGTAATACAATGACCTGGTAATGGTCCGGAGATAGCTCCCGAACCGCTTTGCGGACCATTTCCAGCTCCAGGGCACGCAGTGCTTCTGCTTCAGTATCGTTGTTGTCAGTCTGCCCCTTAACTTCCGGTAGTTCAGCGGTATAGATCACTTTCTTTTCCCGTTTTAGATGGTTACGCGCCAGGTTGGAGGCGATCACCGCCAACCACGCCCCGAATT
Organism: Bacillota bacterium; assembly: GCA_041309745.1. GTDB lineage: Bacteria > Bacillota > Dethiobacteria > DTU022 > DTU022 > UBA993. The sequence continues at coordinate 1,354 of JBFYYZ010000039.1, forward strand.
TTGTTTTGTCTTTTAACTGGTGTAGGTTTTGAAAAGCTTTAATAAAAGCATCCTGGGTTATATCTTCCGTGCTTTCGCGATTGCGTAGGATATTAAAAGCAACGGCAAAGGTCCGCCGGTAATAAGCTTCAAAAAGAACGCGCCTTGATTCGTTGTCATTAAATTCTATGAGCTTTGCGATTTGCTGCGGCTCCATAATATCTCTCCTAAAAGGTTATGGTGCGTTAGATAATTTCGCCGTTTTACAGCTCTATCCCTCTTTATCAGATTTGGCCGGCTGGACATAGAAACGACCGTTCCACATTTTTACCTCTACCGGGCAGTCGAGAAAATCAGAGAGATTAGCAGCTGTTAAAACCTGATCCAGGCTGCCAATGGAGTGAATCCTGCCCTGATCAAGGAGCATGACTTTTGAGAAGATCTGTCGGGGGATATCCTCAAAACGGTGGGTGACAAAGATCAGTACCGGTGATTGAGGATCATCTGCCAACCGTTCCAAAATTAAAAGCAGCTCTTCCCTGGCCAGGTAATCGAGGCTTGAAACCGGTTCATCAAGCACCAGCAGCGCCGGCTGGTTAAAAAGAGCTCTGGCAATCAAGACCCGCTGTCGCTCGCCATCTGATAAAGTACTGAACTGCCTGCCCGTCAGATGTTCACAACCAACCAGTTTAAGCAGCATTAAAGCCCGTTCTGTTTCGGCGTTCTCCGGTTTGCGCAGCATTCTGATTACCGCATCACGAGCACCGATGACAATCTCTTCGGTTGTTTCGGAAGGGTAAAACATCTCCTTTAATGATGAACTGACCCAGCCGATCGATTTACGCAGCTCCCGCAAATCATAACGGCCGAATTCTCTTCCCAGGACTTTTACTGTGCCTGTGGACGGCTGCATGTAGCCGGCAATGATATTTAAGAGTGAGGTTTTGCCGGCGCCGTTCAGGCCAAAAACAACCCAGTTTTCATTTTTATTAACTTTCCAGTTGATCTGATCGAGAATAGTTTGACCGCTGCGGAGCCAAGACACAGAGATAAGTTCAATAACCGTCTCGGCTTTAAAACTCACAGTAATTAACCGTTCTGGGAAATGGTATAACATCCCTGATATTGCTGACACCAGTCAGATACATAATCGCCCGTTCTAAACCCAGTCCGAACCCGGCATGTTTAACCCCGCCGTATTTACGCAGATCAAGATACCACCAGAGTTCTGCGGGATTGATATTATACTCAACCATCCTTTTCAATAAAACCTCTTCCCGCTCTTCCCGCTGGCTACCGCCGATAATTTCACCGACACCCGGCACCAAGAGATCCATGGCCGCAACCGTCTTCCCGTCATCATTGAGGCGCATGTAAAAAGCTTTGATCTCTTTCGGGTAGTCAGTTACAAAAACCGGCTTTTTAAATGATTTTTCAGTTAAGTACCTTTCATGCTCGGTCTGCAGATCGCTGCCCCACTTAACCGGGTAATCAAACCGGGTATCGGCTTTAAGTAGGATTTCGATCGCCTCGGTATAGGTTATGCGAACGAACTCTGCCTTGAAGATCTGCTCAAGCCTGTCTTTTAAACCCTTGTCAACAAACTGATTAAACAGGTTCATCTCTTCCACTGCCTGTTCGAGGATGTAGGCAATCAGGTATTTCAGCAGATCTTCTGCCAAATTCATGTTATCGCTCAAGTCGGCAAATGCTACTTCCGGCTCAATCATCCAGAATTCCGCAGCATGCCGCGCTGTATTAGAGTTTTCTGCCCTGAAGGTCGGACCGAAAGTATAAACATTGCGGAAAGCAAGGGCAAAAGCTTCGGCTTCCAGCTGACCGCTGACGGTAAGGTTACTTTTTTTGCCAAAAAAATCGGCGCTGTAGTCAATGGTTTTATCATCTTTTACTGGCGGAGTCGAAGGATCTAAGGTGGTTACGCGGAAAAGTTCACCCGCCCCTTCAGCATCGTTGGCAGTGATGATCGGGGCGTGCAGGTAGATAAAACCACGCTCCTGGAAAAAACGGTGGATGGCATATGAAAGAAGGGAGCGCACCCGGAAAACCGCGGTAAAAAGATTGGTTCGCGGCCTTAAGTGGGCCACTTCTCTTAAGAATTCAACGCTGTGCCGCTTGGGTTGAATCGGATAATCCTCAGGAGAATCGCCTTCAACAACTATTTCGTGGACTCTGATTTCAAAAGGCTGCTTCGCCTCCGGGGTTAACTCAAGGATGCCTTTAGCAGTAAGAGCACTCCCCACCCCCAGGCGGGCCACCCGTTCAAAATCAGAAAGCTGTTCCCGCTCGTATACGATCTGAACGGGGTTAAAATGAGTGCCATCATTCAAGGAGATAAAACCGAATGATTTCTGATCGCGATTGGTCCTGATCCAACCACTTACTTCAACCTCTTTGCCGGCATAGGAGGCAGCCTCCCGGACAAGATCTTTAACCAATACTTTTTCCATTCTGCTCCTCCTGTTTTTATGATCAGTATACCTCAAAAGCAGCAAAACTGGAAAGGATGTTTATGCTGTACAAGCTCGGTGAAGGTTGGTATTAATCTGAAATTTTAAAAGCTAATTCAGTGATCCTGGTTGAACATTATTAAACTGTTATGCTAGATCGACTACGAATCGTTGGCATTAATTAACTTCAAGCCGGAACCGCTTTCGATAGTGATTTCTCCGTCGACAACAACAAGATTTTCAGCTGCCTCTATCCCCTTTAGTACAGCGTAGATATCGATTATGCCACCCTTTATTATCACCAGGCCGCGTTTTGGATCCGCTTCGCTTACGGCCTGGATACCGTCGCTTCCGGCCTTAACAGCAATATGCGCATCACGAATGGCCAGCAGCTCACTGCCCCTGATGCCAACCTCCACAGCATTTACCTTAATTTTAGCGTTGATAATCTTCAAATCTTGCTTACTGACCAGGCCGTGTTTGTATTTACCAAATATCACTAAAGAACCGCTTCCGTTGATCGTCAGATCACTGCAGCTGAAAAATGTTGCATCCGGTAAATCATTCTTGCCGGGCAGCTGGTACTCCTCACCATCCGTAAAGGTGTTTACTGTTTCTTCGGCCAGGGTCACCACCACTGTTCCGGCATTTTGCACAAAAAATGGCGCTGTACCTTTGCTTGTAACATCGACGCCATTCATGATGATCCGGACAGTTTCATCTGCGGGCGTGTTGACAATGATCTGACCGTTTTTTAGCTCTCCCGCAATAATGTAGGTACCGGCAGCAGTGATCAATAATCTGCTGCCGTCAACTTCGATTCCCTCTCCTTCGGCCACGATGGTATTACCCTGCAGGGTGACCAGGGAAGCATCAAGCATGCTGAAACTTTCATCAAGGTCAGCTTCCTGCCAGTAGACTGAATCATAAGGGGAGTTGTGGAAAGCTTGTTTGATTCGGCTTTCTTCTTCACCATTACTACCGCTATTGCTTAAG
>JBFYYZ010000040.1:0-9888 GCA_041309745.1 Bacillota bacterium
CTCTTTACATGCGTAAGGGGGTAAAAGTGACGCCTCTTTACTGCGGCGGCGGATAGGAACGTAAGCTGAGGCCCGGGACCGAAAATGTGCCGGGAATAGTAGGTTTAAGCCGGGCTCTCGAACTGGCTGTGGCGGAGATAGATGATAAAAAGAAGCGCCTCGAAGCAATGCGTAACAAAATGACTAAGGAACTGCTTACCATCAACGAAACAATTCTAAACGGTCATTCCGAAGAACGCTTACCCAACAATGTTAATGTTAGTTTTAAACATATCGAAGGCGAAGCAATACTCTTAAGTTTAGATCTGGAAGGCATCGCCGCCTCAAGCTGTTCGGCCTGTTCGTCTGGCTCGCTCGAACCGTCTCATGTTTTATCGGCGATCGGGCTCGATCACCCAACCGCCCATGGCTCGATCCGTTTTAGCTTAGGAATGGGAAATACGGAAGAAGACGTTGATTACCTGCTGGAAGTTGTCCCGCGCGTTGTGGATAAGCTGCGCCGGATCTCCCCCACTTACCATGCTTAAAGGACTAGAGAGGAGCAGTGAATAAATGTATAATGAAAAAGTTATAGAGCATTTCAGTAACCCACGTAATGTGGGAGAGCTGCCTGATGCAGACGCGATTGGTGAAAACGGCAGTTTTAAATGCGGCGATACGATGAAAATTTATTTAAAAATCAAGGATGACCGCATCGAGGACGTTCGCTTTCAGACCTACGGCTGTGGGGCGGCGATCGCCAGCAGCAGCATGCTGACCGAGATGGTAAAAGGTAAAACTCTTGACGAAGCAATGGAGATTACCAATCAGGATGTGGCCGACGAGTTGGGCGGTTTACCGCCGCTTAAGCTTCACTGCTCCAACCTGGCAGCCGATGCCCTGCATAATGCCATTGAAAATTATCGCAGCGGTAAGGGCAACATCGAATCGGCCTGAACTTCTTTCTACGTCTTTTACCCTACCGAACTTGACAAACCCCCCACCGGGATGTTATTTTTATCCTGATGTTAGCACTCGTCCTTTTAGAGTGCTAAGATCTGAAGACGGGGGTTTTTGTAATGACAGTAGCACTAAACGAACGCAAAAAACAGATTTTGAAAGCTGTAGTCGTAAACTATATTAAAACTGCTGAACCGGTAGGCTCGCGGACAGTGGCCCGCGCTTACCGGATGGGATTAAGCTCGGCCACTATTCGCAACGAGATGGCCGATTTGGAAGAGATGGGTTACCTGGCCCAGCCCCATACCTCTGCTGGAAGGGTTCCATCACAATTGGGTTACCGTTACTACGTTGATTATCTGATGGAAAAAGATGATCTGAGCTCTGCCGAGGAGCAAGCCCTGACCAGCTCGCTCAGCACAGAAAAGATGCGCGAAATTGAACAGATTATCGTTAATTCCGCCAGGGTGCTTTCGGCGGCCACGAACCAGACATCGCTGATCATGGGTCCGCAGTTTAAGAAAAGCGCTTTCCGCCAGATGCGCATCCTGCCTCTTGATGAAACGCGCGGCCTGGTGGTGCTGATTACCGATACGGGTTTCATCAAAAACAAGGTTATCGACATGAAACAGCATTTAAGTCAGGCAGAGCTGCAGCAGGTGGTTTCTTACTTAAATCAGAAGCTCTACGGCCTGACCATTGACCAGGTAACCACCTCGCTCATTAATGAGCTGAAGCGCGATCTTTTCAGGCGCCTGGAGATCCTGGAACAGGCTTTCATCCTGCTGGAGGAAAGCCTCAAAGAAGAGCGGCAGATCCGTGTTTTCTTAGGCGGTACAACCAATATTTTGAATCAGCCTGAATTTAAAGATGTAGATAAGATTCGTCGGATGCTCAACCTTTTTGAGCAGGAACCGCTGCTTTTTAAAATACTGGAGGATACATCCAGCGAAGATGATTTTGTAATCAAGATCGGTGCTGAAAATGAATGTGAGGATATCAAGGAATGCACCCTGATTACCGGCACCTATAAAATTCATGATAAAACGCTGGGCACAGTTGGAGTGCTTGGTCCGACCCGTATGGATTACAGCAGGGTGATCAGCATCATGCACCGTCTGGTTGATCATCTAAACCATAGTTTAAGCTCTTAAGCCGGCCTGGTTTAGGCCGCTTAAAATACTCAGGTCTACAGGTGAAGATCTAGATGACAGCAAAAAAACAAAACAATGTGTCAGAAACCACTGCAAGCGAGCAGGTCTTAAATGCTCAGGAATCGGAAGCCGGCAGCCCGGAGCAGGAGACAGATCTGCAGCCGGAAGCAGGCGCAGAGCTAAGCGAGCAGGAAGCGGCCAGACTTGAGTGGGAAAAAGAGAAGGCAGAGCTGCTCGATAAGATTTTACGCAAGCAGGCTGACACTGATAACCTGCGCCGGATCAGTAAGATGGAGCAGGCTGAAGCCAGGGAGTACGCCCTTTATGATTTTCTTAACCGGCTGCTGCCGGTGCTTGATAATATCGAACGGGCTCTCGAGGCGGCTCGCACTGCTACTGATCTGCCGGCGCCTTACTTAGAAGGGTTGGAGATGATCCGCAAACAGTTGGAGCAAATCTTAACTCAGGAAGGGGTTTCGGTAATTGAAGCTGCCGGTACCCCCTTTGACCCCCATTGTCACCATGCCGTGATGGAAGTGGAAAGCGAAGAGCACGACCCGGGTACGGTGACCGAGGAACTGCAGAAAGGCTACCGCCACCGGCAGAGAATCCTGCGACCATCGATGGTTAAAGTGTGCCGCGGCTAGCATAAAAGTATTGGTTTAAATATTTAAGAACAATTGAGGAGGAACTATAAATGGGAAAAGTAGTAGGGATTGACTTGGGAACAACCAACTCGGTTATTGCAGCCCTGATCGGCAGTGAACCGGAAATTATCGCCAATGCTGAAGGCAGCAGGCTCACCCCTTCTGTGGTGGCATTTACCAAGGATGGACAGCGGCTGGTCGGTCAGGTGGCCAAGCGTCAATCGATCACCAACCCCGAGCGGACCATCAGCTCGATCAAGCGCGAGATGGGCACTAACCACAAAGTTAAAATTGACGACAAGGAATATACACCGCAGGAGATTTCAGCGATGGTCCTGCAAAAACTTAAAACAGACGCCGAAAGCTTCCTGGGAGAGAAGATCACGCAGGCGGTCATTACTGTACCTGCTTACTTTACAGACAGCCAGCGCCAGGCTACTAAGGATGCCGGTACCATTGCCGGTCTCGAAGTTTTGCGTATCATCAACGAGCCAACTGCTGCAGCCCTGGCCTACGGGCTCGATAAAAAGGGTGACCATAAGATTTTAGTTTTTGACCTGGGCGGCGGGACCTTTGATGTATCCGTTCTGGAACTTGGCGACGACGTTGTTGAAGTTAAGGCCACCAGCGGGAATAACCGCCTGGGCGGCGATGACTTTGACCAGCGGGTGGTTGACTACGTGGCTGAAGAATTTAAGAAAGACCAGGGCATTGATCTGCGCACAGACCGCATGGCTCTCCAGCGCCTGATCGAGGCAGCGGAGAAAGCTAAGGTTGAACTTTCAACCGTAACCACCACGGATATTAACCTGCCCTCTATCACTGCTACCCAGGATGGGCCGAAGCACCTAAACGTTACCCTGACCCGGGCCAAGTTTGATGAGCTGACCGCCGACCTGGTGGAGAAGACCATAGGTCCGACCAAGCAGGCTTTAAGCGATGCCAGTCTCAGCTCCAAAGACATTGACCGTATCGTGCTGGTTGGTGGATCTACCCGGATTCCCGCCGTGCAGGAAGCGATCCGCAAGCTACTCGGCAAAGAGCCGCACAAGGGCGTTAACCCTGACGAGGTAGTGGCCATGGGCGCCGCTTACCAGGCGGCCGTGCTTGGCGGAGAGGCAAAAGACGTATTGCTCTTAGACGTGACCCCGCTTTCGCTGGGTATTGAAACTTTGGGCGGGGTGGCCACCCAGATTATTGAACGTAACACCACTATCCCCACTGAGAAAAAACAGATCTTTTCCACTGCAGCAGATAACCAGAACAGCGTGGAGATACACGTATTGCAGGGCGAGCGGGCTATGGCCGCCGACAATAAAACGCTGGGCCGTTTTATGCTTGACGGCATCCCCCCGGCTCCGCGCGGCGTACCTCAGATTGAAGTTAGTTTTGATATTGATGCTAACGGCATTGTTAATGTTTCGGCCAAGGATCTTGGCACCAATCGCGAGCAAAAGATTACGATTACTGCCTCCAGCGGTTTGGAAAAAGACCAGATCGATAATATGGTTAATGATGCTGAAAAATTTGCCGATGAAGACCGCAAGCGCCGCGAACTGGCAGAAACGCGTAACCAGGCTGATACCCTGGCTTACAGCGCCGAGAAAGCGCTGAAAGATTTAGGTGATAAGGTAGATAGCGCCAAGGCCGAAGAGGTTAAAACAGCCGTGGAAGATCTGCGCAAAGCGGCAACCGGCGAAGATATCGACCAGATCAAGGCGGCCATCGAAAAAATGAACACCTACATGCACGATCTTTCTTCCAAACTCTACGAGCAGGCTAAAGGCCAGCAGCCCGAGGGCGAAGGAGACCAGGATGCAGCATCCCAGGCCGACGCTGAGAACGTTGTCGACGCCGATTTTGATGTGCAGGATGAAGAGAAAAATGATGTGCAGGATGAAGAGGAAAAAAAAGAAAGCTAAAGGATGAGCCTTTCAAATGAGTAAACGTGATTATTACGAAGTGCTGGGTGTGGACCGCAGCGCCGGCGCGGACGAGATTAAGAAAGCTTACCGGCAACTGGCTAAAAAGTATCACCCGGACTTCAACAACGGTGACGCGCAAGCCGAGAAAAACTTTAAGGAAGTTAAAGAAGCCTACGATGTGCTAAACGATGACCAGAAGCGGGCCCACTACGACCGTTTCGGCCACCAGGCTAACTTTGGCGGGAGCGGTGGTTTCGAGGGATTTGGCAATGCTGGTGGTGGGTTTGGTTTTGGCGGTATTGATGATATTTTTGAACAGTTCTTCGGTGGCATGGGCGGCAGCCGGCGCCGTCACCAGGGCCCTGAACAGGGCAGTCACCTGCGCTACGATTTAGAGATAAACCTTGAAGATGCCTTTAACGGGCTGGAGAAGACCATCAATATTCCACGCACTGAAACCTGCGAGGAGTGTCAGGGCAGCAGAGCCAAGCCGGGCACCAAACCGGAAACCTGCTCCTCCTGCGGCGGCAGCGGGCAACAGCAGGTTACCCGCAACACTCCATTCGGACGCTTTGTCAGCAGCCAGGTTTGTGTTGCCTGCCGCGGGGAAGGAAAAACTGTCAAGGAACCCTGCCCGGCCTGCAATGGCCAGGGAAGGGTGGTAAAAGAGAAAAAATTTGAGATTAAGATCCCATCCGGGGTTGAAGAGGGCACCAAGCTGCGGGTCAGCGGGGGCGGCGAAGCCGGCCTGCGTGGCGGTCCGTCGGGTGATCTCTATGTGGTTATTGGCATTCGCCCCCACAAGCAGTTCCAGCGTAAGGGCAGCGACCTGTACCTCGATGTTTCGATCGGCATTGGCCAGGCAGCCCTGGGGGTGGAGATGGAAGTTCCCACTTTAGACGGCAATGCCCCCTTGCGAGTACCTGAAGGCACCCAGCACGGCACTGTTTTTCGCATCAAAGGCCGTGGTATGCCTCATCTGCACGGTAGCGGCAAGGGTGACCTTAAAGTCAGGGTTGGCATCAAGGTACCGAAGCGGTTAAACCAGAAGCAAAAAGAGCTGTTGCACGAATATTCCAGGGTTAGCGGTGAAGAAGCCGGAGTTGAAAGCAAAAACTTCTTCGATCACCTGAAAGACGCATTCAGCGGTGGTTAAAGTGCAGTAACCAGAGGGAGATCACGATGCACCTCTTTTTTCGGGAAGACTGCCCGCTTAAGGCCGGCGCAGCTGTTGCGCTGGCCGCTGAGGATTTAAAACATGCCGGTCGGGTTTTGCGCCTTAAACCCGGAGAAGAGGTCCTGATCGCCGATGGCCGTGGTCTCGCTTTTCGGGGCCGGGTGGCTAAAGCTGAACCGCAGGAGATTTTAGTAGACTTGCAAGACGCATTACCCTCCACCGAATCGCCCCTTAACCTGGTGCTTTGCCCTTCCCTCTTAAAAGGAGAAAAGATGGACCTGGTCATTCGCCAGGCGACCGAGCTGGGGGTGACCAGAATTGCCCCGTTGATCACTGCCCGCTCAATTCCCCAGCCGGGTAAAGGATCAGATGACAAGCGCTTCAAACGTTGGCGCACTATTGTCCGCTCTTCAGCGGCTCAATGCCAGAGGGCCTTCCTGCCGGCAGTTGATCCAATTCGTACTTTACCCAAGCTACTTCAAGAAGCGGGGAACAGCACGATTATTGTGCCCTGGGAAGAAGATCAGACCACCCCGCTGGCCACGTTAAAACCGCAAGAGCCCTATCCTGAAGGTAAGGCTCTTTTTTTGCTGATTGGACCCGAAGGAGGATTTGCTCCGCAGGAAATTGAAGAGCTTAAGCAAAACGGAGCCGTGCCTGTCAGCCTCGGCCCGCGGATCCTGCGCAGCGATACAGCAATGGCGGCCGCTATCACCTTGGTCCAGGCAGCCTGGGGCGATTTAGCCCGGAAAGAAGGGTAACCTTGAAAAAGAAAGCAGCATTTTATACCCTCGGTTGCAAAGTGAACTACTGCGAAACCGAGTCGCTGCAAGCTCTTTTCGAGCAGGCTGGTTACCGGATCACCGGGTTTGAAGATCAGGCTGATGTTTATGTTATCAACACCTGCACTGTCACCGGTGAAAGTGATCATAAATCACGCAAGGCCATCCGCAGAGCTCGGCGCCGGTCACCGGAAGCCCTAATCGTTGCTACCGGCTGCTACACCCAGGGAGCCCCGGACCAGATTAGGCAGATGGACCAGGTTGACCTCTTAATCGGCAACCGGGAACGGGAAAAACTGCCCCGGATTGTTGAAACCCTGAACAAGGGATCAGTGCTGGATCTGGTCGGCAGACACCAGCCCGGTGAATCTTTTGAGCTGTTGCCTCCCGCCCCCCGCCGGGGCAGGACCAGGGGTTTTATCAAGGTCCAGGAAGGCTGCAATCAGGGTTGCACATACTGCATAGTCCCGCAGGTGAGAGGACCCTTGCGCAGTATGCCTCCAGTAGCGGTGATCGAGCGGGTTGAAGCTTTAATCGCCGCTGGTTGCCGGGAGATTGTGCTGACCGGAGTGCACTTAGGTTTATACGGTGCAGATTTGAAAGATGTAAACCTGGCAGGGTTAATTGGCGAACTGGAGCAGCTACCCGGCCTGCTTCGCCTGCGTCTCAGCTCGATCGAGCCATCTGATGTCACCAGCGAATTGATTGAAAAGGTTGCTACCTCCCAGGTTGTCTGCCCCCACCTGCATATCCCCCTGCAAAGTGGCGATGGTGAAATTTTACGTCTGATGAACAGGCCTTATGAACCCGTAGAATTCCTGTACCTGGCGAAGCTGCTGAAGCAGGAGATTCCGGGCCTTTCGCTTAGCAGCGATGTGATCGTCGGTTTTCCCGGTGAGACTGAGCGCCATCACCGGCGTAGCATGAAGCTGATTGAGGATATCGGTTTTAGCCGCCTGCATGTTTTTAAATATTCATCCCGTCCGGGAACACTTGCCGCCGAACTGCCCGGCCATTTGCCGAAAGAGATTAAGGAACAACGCAGCAATGAAATGATTAAGCTGGGCGAAGAGATGGCAGCTGCTTACCACAAGCGGTTTATTGGCAGTGTGCAGCCGGTGTTGGTGGAAAAAGTGGTGCCTGAAGCTTACGGAGAGGGGTTCAGCCCCCACTATCTGCGGGTGCGGATTTACTCCAACAACAAGAGCAGGCACTGGCGGGGCAAATTAATTAACGCCCGCCTGGAGAGCATCGATGGCCCGCATCTTAAGGCGGTGGCGGTGTACAAAAGATAAGCTAGTCCAGCGTTCTAATGAAGGCTAAATAATCTTCCAGGCTACCCCGGTAGTCGCATGCATAATCGGTGCCCTGGCGGTGCAAAATGAAATCTTCAACCAGAAAAGTATCCATACCCACTTCGGCGGCCACCAGGTCTTCCAAGGTGTCATTACCGGCCATCAGACAACTTTCAGGCGGGCAGCCGATTTTTTCAGCAATTTCAAGGTAATACTTTGGGTTTGGTTTGCAAAAATGCATCGTTTCCATCGTAGTGATCAACTGAAAATTATTTGCCTCAAGACCGCCCCAGGCCAGTCGTTGCAGGGTAGCCGTGGCAGGAAAAATCGGGTTGGTGGCCAGCACCAGCGGAATCTTCTTAGTCCGGGCTGTTTCAACCACGGCCTTTGCTGCCGGCTGTTCGTTGCCCCAGCAGCTTAAAGCCGGAAAGTCATTTTTATAGAAGTGATCGATTATCGGCTCGATCTTTTCGAGCGGTTGCCCGATCAGAGGGCAGAAAACCGCATAAAAAGCTTTTTCGTTATTCACAGCAGGATCACTGTTTTCAACCATCATTGCCGTGGCGGTAAACAGGTGGCGGATAAAATCTTCCTTTTCCACCAGATCCGTAAACCGGTTAGATAGGGCATCCACATAAGCGAGGACAAATCTCTCCAGCTCAATATTAAGCAGGGTCCCGTCCAAATCAACAAGTAGGGCAGCATATTTTTTCTGTTTCGGTTTGATCATACTTCCTCGTCGCCTGTTTCCTCCTGCGGCAGCGCCAGCAGCTCCGGATCAAAAATTTCGTCAGTGGCCTCACCAATGGTTTTCTGTATATCTTGTAGCATAACAGCAACCCGGTATTCGACCTGCATGAAATTCTTAACCAGGGTGTTTAAGCTAATCACTTCAAAAAGCTTCTCTATTTTTTCTTTTTGCTCATCTGCCACTTCAAGCCCCGAGAGCTGCTGTTTTTGTAACTCGAATTGCTGTTTACGAAAATCGGTCAGCATATTCAAAGCGGAGCTGTCAGCTTTCAGGTTTACCTGGGCTTCTTTTAACTCCTTAAATTCAGTCGATTCGCGCAGAGCTTTGGCTAAAGCATGCGCTGCATCATAGGTGTTCATCCTTTAAAACGCCCCTTTCAGAAAACTGTTTTTATATGTTTAATAATATCATTAACGGCCTGTTCAAGATCTTCGGCATCAATTTCAAGGTCGAAGCTGGCTGTTTCCGGCCTTGAATCACTATAGAGGCGGTCATAATAGTCTCGGCAGAGGATCTCTGCAGCGGCTCTTAAGTCACTGGTTTTCAGAAGCTCCAGCAGCTGATTGGTTCTTTCTCGTCCTAAACGGTTTTTAAGTGAGCCGATCGCTTGTTCCAAATCTTCCCGCTCTTGTGCGGCCAGGTATTGAGGGTTATAAGTGGCTACAATACGCTCCACCCTTTTTTCCAATGAAGCGGTCAAGAGCATCTTGTAACCTTCACTCATGGCTTCGGACAGGAAAGGTGGCAGATAGACGTTGCCGATCCGCCGGCCTTCGCCTTCAATAAAAACCAGCGGCTCGGCACCTAGCGAGTCAAGCTTCTGCAGCAGCAGCGCATCGAAATCTTTTTGGCTGCGTTGGAGGCCAAGGCCTACGGAGCCGAAAACCGAACCGCGATGGCGAGCCAAACCTTCCAGATCAATTATCGAATAGCCGCGCTTTTCCAGCATCAGCAGTAAATCTGTTTTGCCAACACCGGTCAATCCGTGCAGGATAACCAGTTTATTATCAAGCCGGTAGTTTTTCAGCCCTTCGCTGACCAGCTTGCGGTAGCCCCGGTAACCATTTTTCAGGCGCAGCACTTGAACACCGGTCATCGAGAGGACCTGGTAAAGGCTCAAGCTGCGCATGCCGCCCCTTCTGCAATAGAGCAGCGGAACCTTGCCCTGTGAAGCTTCGTTGATCAGTTTCACCAGCTGCGGCAGTTTGGGGGAAACAA
>JBFYYZ010000041.1:0-3730 GCA_041309745.1 Bacillota bacterium
CAGTTCGATTCCGCCGCCTGATTCAATGTTAAGCGTTAGCCAGCCTGATTCAGAAGGGTTAAGGTGGCTCAGCTCACCGGCAGCCAAAACTGCTAATCCTAAGGCTACTGAACCGGTGCCGCAGGAAGGCTCAAAAAAGTCATCCTGCACATAGTGGGGGAAAACCACCCGTAAGTCTCCAGCCCTCTCGGGATGCCAGTCGTATAAAGCCACGTTGGGCTCAATTTCGCCGGTTCTTTCCAGAAAATCGTGTTGTATAGCCTGCAGCGTGTCACGGGTCTTTTGATCCCATTTTATAAAATCAAGACCGGGATATGCTGCATTAAAGTGGTCGGCATTGATCACTAAAAACTTACCGGCTCGCATATACTTAAGCTCGCCGTAACTAAAAGCGCCAACCCCTTTTTCGTAACATTCCCTGACAAAGCAATCCATGTTGGTATTAATCCTTAAAGCTTTATGCCCATCTGTATCAATTTTCAGCTCCGTCGGGCCGCAACCAGTTAGCAGCATGGCTTCAACCGGATTACGGGCAAGATCAACTCCAAAGTGATGACCCAGCTCTGTTTCAACTAGAGCGGCCCCAAGTACCTGGGTAAAACCGCCGCAGGCGCTGATAAAGCAGGGAACTGAAGGCTCGGCAACTTTAACCTCGATCTCACCCGGCTTTTCCCCGGGATAAAGGATTCCCACCTCATGCGCGTAAAGGTAATTGGGACCCATCAGTTTAACCGCTGTTTCAAGCTCGGTCCCTTCAGGTACCTGCTCCCCGCGGAGCAGGATAATCAGGTTGCCATCCATGTGACCACGGACAAAATCCAAAATCATTTTAGAATCACCCTCACTGGTTCATTAGCATTACCGCTTAGTGCAAGGGGTGAAACTCACCCCTTTAAATGATAGAGGTTTCAGAAACAGTGTCCAACCCTTTTCACATCACCCATGCGGGTTTCGAGGCAGGGGCAGATATTTTCCGGGGTATTATCAAAACGGCAGGGGCAATAAAAATCGTCATACATTTCATGCTTACCGATCAAGCCCTCAATGACCAGTTCCTTATCCTCGTTAAAGGTATAGCCGCGCAGGAGGGCATAGTTTTCAGAACGGTTGCGAATCTCTGTTTCCGGATCCTGCGGGAACCGCCTGGCTTTGACTTCCGGTTCCAGATCGGTGATCTCCAACTCGGCTCCGCAAACAGTACAGACTACTACCTGACCTTTTTTCGGTTCTTCCCGGTAAACGAAGGAAACACGGCAGACCTCGCAGTAGATCTTAGACTTCACTTTTTAGCGCCCTTTCAATTTCGTCTTCCTTGTAACCCTGGATTACGGTATCGCCAATCACTGTCACGGGAAACGAACGTCGGCCGGTTAGTTTTTCAACCTCTTCCAGGGCTGTTTTCTGCTCTTCACCCTGGGCCAGATCGACATCAATACAATCGTACTGAACTTGATGATCATCAAAATATCTTTTTACTTTTTTACACCAGGGACAGGTACTTAAAGCATATACTTTTACCATTTTTAACAACCTCCATTTAACTGATTTATTTCTGTCCGGATACCTTAAGCCCGAAATCAACAAAGTGGGCGGTTTCAAAAATCCCCAGATCCCTTACCTTCTGCATCGTTTCCGGGCTTATTTTATTGTCTATTTGCAGGGACATAATCGCCTTGCCGCCAATTGTCTTGCGCCCAAGCTGCATCGAGGCAATATTAATTTTTTCGCTGCCGAACAGGGTGCCTATTTTGCCGACTACTCCCGGCACATCAAGGTGAGTAGTCATCAGGGTGTAAAGGGCAGGAACAATTTCAATCTGAAACTCGTCAATCCTGACAACGCGCATCTCGTTGTTTAAAATGGTGCCGGCAATCAAATGTTCTTCACTGCCGGAGCGCCCTTTTAAAGTGATCAGGGTGCTGTAGTTCTTGACCTCAGTTGTCGATGTTTCGCGCACGGCAATACCGCGGGCTTTGGCGATAAAAGGTGCATTAACCCAGTTGACGCCATCGCCGACGATGTGCTGTAAAAAGCCGATCAGGCAGGATATGGTCAAAGGCGCCAACTGCAAGGAGGCGACCTCACCGCTGTAAGTAAGCTCCAGTTCATCAACCTGGCCTCCAAAAAGCTGCAGGTAAAAACCGCCCATCATCTTTAAGAGCGGCAGGTACGGCTCTAAAGCAGCCCTTGCTTCTGGCATCAGGGCGGGAACATTAACCGCCGAGACAATCGGATCGCCGTTTAGGGCCATTACTACCTGCTCGGCAACCTGCAGAGCTACGTTAGTTTGCGCTTCATGGGTCAGGGCGCCGAGATGCGGAGTTACGATTACATTTTCAAGCTCGAGCAGCCTGCAGTCTACGGGCGGCTCCTGCTCAAAAACATCGAGCGCCGCCCCGGCAACTTTACCCTTTTTAAGCGCTTCATAAAGAGCCTCTTCGTCGATCAGGCCACCGCGGGCGCAGTTGATAATCCGCACCCCCTCTTTCATCGCGGTCAATTCTTTGGCCCCGATCAGGTGATGGGTAGACGGGCTGAGCGGCAGATGGAGGGTGATAAAATCGGAGCGTTCGATCAGTTCTTCAAAAGATGCTGTTTCAACACCGAGCTTATCGGCCTGTTCATTTGAAATATAGGGGTCATAAGCAACAACGGTCATGTTCATCGCCCTGGCCCGGCGGGCAACCTCGCTGCCGATCCGCCCCATCCCTACCACACCGAGAGTTTTTTTATTCAGTTCCACCCCGGTATAGGCTGAGCGGTCCCACTCACCCCGCTTTACGGAGCTATCGGCCCCGGCAATATTACGGGCCAGCGCTGTAAGCATGGCAATAGTCAATTCTGCCGTGGAAATGGTGTTACCATGAGGGGCGTTAAGCACTATAATGCCCTTCTCCGTGGCTTTTTCCACATCAATGTTATCCACGCCAACTCCGGCCCGGCCGATAACCTTAAGGTTTGTGCCGGCTTCAATCACCTCAGCGTTAACCTTTGAACGGCTGCGCACCACCAGGGCATCATATTTTTTAATTTCAGCCACCAGCTGTTCCGGAGTAAGTTCCGGTTTATAATCGACATCAACACTGCCTTTTAAAACCTTCAGACCTTCTTCGGAGAGAGAATCGCTCACCAATACTTTCAAACCTGGCACCTCCAACTATAGATAAAGCTGCAATTTCGTGTTTTTAATATACCATAGATTGCCGATAGCTGGAAATATCCAAAGGAGTTATAATAGCAAAAATGGAGAAGTTGCGCATCTTAAGTTACGATGACAGTGATTAATTGCTGTCCAATTTTATAGCCCCTTCAGCGCAGTGCTCCTGGCAGCAGTAGCAGCGAATACACTCGTAGAGGTCAAATTCCGGGATACCACAGCCGCAGTCAATCACTTGCAGCGGGCAGTTTTCGGCACAGATGCCGCATTTGATACAAAGCTCCTGATCAACTTTAGGGTAGGGACGACGGGCGTAGAGCAGGTTTCTGAAATAAGCCAGCGGAAAACTGGCAATCATCCGGCTGATTTTGCCGTGGCCGCCCGGGCCGCGGTCAAAGTCTTTAACCCGACTTTCCTCTAGTTTTAAACCCCTGATTTCAATATCTTCAAGGAATGCACCCGACAGCTTCAACTCCCTTGCCGCTGCAATGGTGGTAACCTGGGCGGGCAAAAAACCGGTGATCTCAGCCGCAACGCTATCGAGCGCCACGGCGTTGGTCGAGGCCATCAGCA
>JBFYYZ010000042.1:0-2905 GCA_041309745.1 Bacillota bacterium
CTTGATGCTGTGTCACCGCCTGGGACTGTAAAAACCTCTGTTCCTCTGGTTGAAAAGTGGCAACTCCGTAAAAGCCACCTGCCGCTTGGCGAGTTTTACCCGGATGCGCTGCTGAGCGATCTGGTCTTTAGCAAAAAACCGGCCTACTATCAATATGGATCAGCCGAGAGTGATCACTCCGATTTCTTTTTTCCTGTTGTCGCCGGTGACCATTTTTACGGTGTCCTGGTGGTCCCCGACCTGGAGCTGGAGCTGGAAAAAGCAAAAACAGTCGCTTTCGAAGCCGGGGCCATGGCCATATCGCTCCATATTTTGAAAGAAAATGCCATTCATGAAGCGGAAAGAAAAAGTGAGCTCGATTTCTACAATGAACTGCTGCTGGGCAATATTAAAAATCGTGAAAATATCATCTCCCAGGCGCGTCAGTATGGCCTTGAAACCAGTGGCAGTTATTATGTTATTCTGGCGGAGCTGAGCAGGGAAAATCGAACCTATGACAACAGCCAGACGACCTTAATTGATGGGAAACGAAACTTTGTCGAAAAAAGGCTAAAAAGATTGCTTCGCTTGGCACTGGAGCAGGAAAACTTAGACGGGATTGTGGTTGAAGCTTTAGGTAGCTTGGTGATCCTTGTCCATACCACGGAAAAAATTAATCCTGATCAAGCTACTGCTTTTTGTCGTCATCTGTTATCTTCCTTCCGCAGCTGCGCGCAAAATCAGCTTGGCGGAGCATCTCTCTATTTAGCTGCCGGGGACTTCTGCCCCGATATTGAACGCATCAGCGCCGGCTATCTGGAAGCCTGGGAGACAATCGACCTCGGCAAAAAACTCTACAGTGGAGATTTTTCACTCTGTTACTCGGAGATGGCCCCCTACCACCTGGTAAAGCGCCTGCTAGCCGGCACAAAAACAAACGAGCTGTTTATCCGGGTCTATCAGCCGCTGCTGCAATATGATCATGAAAAAGGCGGCGAACTGGTTGGAACCCTTGAAGCTTATCTCGATTGCAACTTTTCGCGCATCAAAACTGCTGAAAAACTTCATATCCACCGCAACTCTCTCAACTACCGCCTCCAAAAGATAGAAGAGCTGCTGCACTGCGAAATTGACCAGATCGATACTTTTCCCTTAATGCTGGCTTCGATCAGCCGCCGGTTAAGCCAGTAAAGGCTGATCGAGTTGTGCGTTTTGCACAAACAACCCCGGTAATTTCTGCACATTCTACAAAGGTAATTGCATGTGAAAATTTAAATAACTTTGCTATTGGCTTGTTTGCCGCAGTGTTGTTTTTTTCTTATGATCTTTTATAATCAGCTCTGCTCATTTTTTTAAAACAGTTTTCATGTAAGGAGGTGCTCGTTTACAAAAATAACCGCTTCGAGTTCCGTATTAAGATCGGGCGCCACGGGCGCCGCACTACACCCAAAGGAAAGGAAGATTAAGATTATGGCACAACCTGGTATGTTTGTTCGCAAAGCCAGCGGCCTGGTCCGTTCCTGGTCAGTGTTCGACGGTTTTGTCTATGCTTTCTTTTCAATTAACCTGGTTACTCTCGGTTTTTACATTTTTGCCTTTGCCCCTTATATTCCCGAAGCAAACCTCTTAACCGCCATCGTCATCAGCGGCATCTTTATCATTTTTGAAATCTTTGTTTACGGTTTACTGGTGGCGGTCATGCCCCGGGCCGGGGGTGACTATGTCTGGCAAAGCCGTATTCTGGGCGGCGGCATCGGTTTCGTCCTTTCGATAACCGGCTGGGCCTGGATTCTCTGGCACTGGGTTCCGCTCTACGGCAACATGCTCGCCTTTAACGTATTTGCTCCGATTTTAGGCATGCTGGGCGGCTGGACCGGCAGCGCTGGCTTCACCAATGCCGCCAGCTGGTTTATCAGCACCAACGGTTTCTTTGTTTCTTCCCTAATTGTTATCGTGCTGGCCTTTATCTATGTCAGCTTGGGAATGAGTTGGTATGCCCGCATTCAAAAATTCTGCTTCTATTTAGGAATGGCTGGAATGGCCACGATGATCATCATGATGCTGGTCAACAGCCGCGCCGATTTCATTGCCGGCTTTAACCAGTATGCCAACGCTTTCTTCGCAGGCGGAGGCGGCGATGTTTACCAGCAAATCCTCGCCGCTTCAGCTGAGGGCGGTTTTACCGCTGCGCCGTTAAGTAAGCTGGCGATCGGCGCCAGCATGGCCCTGATTCCGATGGTTGTTTTCTTCAACCTCTGGCCAAACTGGGGAGCCACCCTCTACGGTGAGGTGCGCGGCGCATCAGACTTCAAGCGCAACTTCTGGAGTATGGCTGCCGGCCTGATCGGTACCACCATTTTAGCCCTAATCGTCCTTGGCCTGATTGCTAAAGTGATCGGTTGGGACTTTTACAACGCAGCCAACTTCACTTACTACGAAGGCACATCGCCTTTTGGCGCCTATCCTTACCCGGCCCTGCTGGTGAGCTTCCTGACCGACAGCCCGCTGCTGCAAATGTGGCTGCTGATCTCGATGAGCGCCTGGTTCTTCGGTTGGTGCGGCACAGTATTTCTTTCCTCAACCCGGGTTATCTTCGCTGCCGCTTTCGACCGCATTTTGCCGGAGTGGATGGCCCGTGTGTCGACCAAGTTCCGCTCCCCGGTGAATGCCCTGTTGGTAATGGCTATCGGTGGTGTTATTGTCAGTGCCGGTATGCACTACACGGAGAACCTTGAAACACTGGCCCTTAACTCTACGGTAGTTATCGCCGTAACCTATTTCGGAACCACTATTGCGGCGATCATCCTGCCTTACAAGGATCCTGAGCTTTACAAGGCCTCACCGATTGCCCGGCTGAAACTGTTCGGTCTGCCGTTGATCTCCGTAACTGGAGTAATTTTTGGAGCCTTCCTGCTCTTCCTCTTCT
>JBFYYZ010000043.1:0-3595 GCA_041309745.1 Bacillota bacterium
TTCAAGTGCAGTTTCTACTCTGTAACCCGGTTCTTCCACTTCATTTGGTTCGACGTTTTCAGTTTCGGTTTCAAGCTCAGTTTCGGTCTCATCCGGTATCGAGGCATAGCTGCTACGTTCAGCTTTCAAAAAAAGCAGTTCTTCTTCAAGCTGCTTTACCTTTTTCTGCAAAGCTTCCAGCTTATGGCGGCTTTCGCGGAAAGCAAGGGCGCTGCGGATTGCCCGATAGAGGCTGAACAGCCCCATAATCAGCGCTCCGAAGAAAGCTGAACCGAAGATCAGCAGAATCAGTGATAGATCCAACCGGCCGAAGATATAGCTTACCGTGACCGTTTCATTATTGGCCAGGGCGATAATCGCGATCAGCAGGCTGCAGATCAGGCCTAAAATCAGGTAAAAAGATCCCATTTCTATCCCTCCGTTTACTTACCCCGCTTTACTTTCCTAAATTGAACATCCTGCAGGTTAAGCCACAGCGGACTGGCAACAAAGATCGACGAGTACGTGCCGACCAGGACCCCAATAATCAGGGCAATGACGAAAACAATCAGATCAACACTGCCGATGTAATAATAGAAACCAATCAGCAGGGCGATCAGGACAAAAAGGGTAGTGAGCGATGTGTTGATCGAACGCATCAGGCACTGGTTGATGCTTTCATTAACAATAGTGCCGTAATCGCTCTTTCTCTTGTGCAAGATGTTCTCGCGAATCCGGTCGATGATTACGATTGTGTCATTCACCGAGTAACCGAAAACAGTCAAAATAGCAGCCACAAAGGGCACGTTTATCTCCATCTGCAAGATCGAAAAGACCCCGATGACAATCACAATATTATGCAGAAGCGAGATAATTGTAGCGATGGCAAACTTAAATTCAAATCGGAAGGTAATATAGGCCACCATCAGCACAGTGGCCACTGCCAGCGACAGCAGCGCCTGCCTGGTTAACTCCCCACCCACCACGGCACCAACACTTTCGATGCGCAGATCGTTCGGATCAAGATTAGGCCAGTGGCTCCTGAAGCTATCCATCAGCTCGTTGCGCCGACCCTCCTCGATATAGGCCGCCTTGATGACCAAACCCTCGTCAGCCAGATCTCCATCCAAATCACGCCCCTGAACTACCTGGATTGTTGCACCGGCAAGTTCTTCATATTCGGCGAGAACCGACTGAAAATCTTCCATCGAAAAATCTTCGCCGAGGTTTAAATGCAACACGGTGCCCCCGGTAAAGTCAATACCTAAATTAAGGCCGAAGATGGCGAGCGAAACCAGGCTGGCCATGACCAGTATCGATGACAGGAGATAGGCCTTGCGGCGATTACCGATAAAATTAATCATGTAAGTTTCACCCCCACGTAAGCTCCGCTGCGGATTAATCCAGCCTGGAAAGCGAGACGCATCAACAGGCGGGTCAGATAAATTGCCGTAAACATGCTGCAGATAATACCGATAAAGAGGGTTACGGCAAAGCCCCGGATCGGTCCGCTGGCCATACTAAAAAGCACCACGGTAACAATCAGGGTAGTAACATTGGCATCAAGAATAGCCCTGAAAGCTCTATGAAAACCACTTTCGAGAGCGCTGCGCGGTGTGCGGCCTGCACGCAGCTCGTCCTTGATCCTTTCAAAGATGATTACATTAGCGTCAACCGCCATACCGATTGAATGGATCAAACCGGCTATACCGGGCAGGGTCAGGGTGGTGGGTAGGTAATTTAAAGCCCAGAGCACCAGCGACATGTAAAATATAAGAGCAACACCGGCTATGACACCCGCCAACCGATAATAGATACTCATGAACAGAAATACTACAATCAAACCGATGCCGGCGGCATAGACGGCAACTTCCTCCGTCCGCTGGCCGAGAGTTGGCCCAATCAGGCGCGATTCCAGTTCTACCAGCTGCACCGGCAGTGAACCGCTGCGCAGGAGCAAAGCCAGGTTGGCTGCTTCTTCAATTTCAAAATCGCCCTCGATTACTGCCAGCCCATCAGTGATTACCGCTCTCACCACCGGGCTGGAAATCACTTCGTCGTCAAGAACGATGGCAATCGGCTCGTTTAAGAATTTGGCCGTTGCATCGCCAAACAATTTCGCCCCTTCAGAGTCAAATTCAATTGAGATAAAGGGGTAGGGGGTCATTTGTGGATTTCTTTCAGCCATGGCTCTGATCAAATTAGAGCCTGTGACTATTTCAACCCCATCAGGACCGACAAAGCGCAGCAGCGCGGTTTTGCCGATAATATTGCGGGCCTGCTCAACATCATCAATGTCGGGCAATTCTATTCTGATCCGGTTATCTCCCTGGGCGGCAATAATCGGCTCAGCCACACCAAGCTCGTCTACTCTCATCCGGATCACGGTGATCGCCCGTTCGATAGCATCTTCATCAAGTTCCTGATCTCCGGTTTCAACCGCCTCCAGCAAAACGTAAAGCCCTCCGGCGATGTCGAGACCGCGTT
Organism: Bacillota bacterium; assembly: GCA_041309745.1. GTDB lineage: Bacteria > Bacillota > Dethiobacteria > DTU022 > DTU022 > UBA993. The sequence goes on from JBFYYZ010000043.1 coordinate 2,467, forward strand.
TAATTCCTGTCTGCCTGTCAGAAGCACTCTGAAAGGCCCAGTAAGCAGAGGCCATGATCAGCAGACAGAGCAACAGCAGGATGGCCAGGCGGCCCGGTTTGATCTCTGGTTTCATTTTTACACCACTCTCCATTTCATTCGACCGTTACAGCAGATCAACTTCGTTTATTTTCAGTGCAAAGCGGGTTTCCAGGAACGAAGCCGCCCTGCGACACATTACCATCCTTGACAAAAATATCTCAAAATATTCCATAACCTGGCTAATTGATGTATCGATACGAAGATCGAGACTGATTATTTTTTGATCAGGATCAATGTTCAGCCTTGATTCTTCTACTGCATAATTGACCCGGTCGTGGATATCAAAAGTAGATCTGTCGCGATTGCGAACCCTGCTGCGATGAACATCAGACTTGTCAGCCAGGACGAGGGCGGCTGTGATCCGGTTAATTACCCGGCCTTCCTCTTCATCATGGTTGCCGATCGCAGCCGAGACATCAGCGGCCTCGATCAGGGGCATGTTCATCTCCTGCAGGATCTGCAGGGCCATGATCCCTCCGGCGACATCGTGTTCGCGCCTGCCCATAACATTGCCGATGTCGTGCAGGTAACCGGCAATGCCAGCCAACTCAGCCTCACGTTGGTCAGCCCCCAGCTCCAGCAATAAACGGCGGGCAGCATTTCCGGTCAGGCGGCAGTGACGAAAACCGTGTTCCGTATAACCCAGGGTGCCCAGGTTGTCATCGGCTTTCTGAATCAGAATCTTTACCTTGGTGTTCTCCTGGACATCTTTTAAAGTAACCGTTTCCAAATTTTAACTCCTATCCCCTATTTACCCAAAACATTCTTTACCACTTCATTGATCAGATCGTAATCACTGACCGCAGATATCATTGCCGAACCTACTTTTTTAGGCAGAACAAAAAAAATCTCGCCCTCAAGGCGTTTTTTATCCTGCCTTAGTTTATCGATTACCGCTTCCGCGGTCAAGTCAGCCGGAGCTTTTTTCCGGCCGATCCGCCATAGTAATCTGTTTATCCTTTCGGCGTCTTCCGGGTTTAATACTTTCAACCTTAAGGCCAGGTCAACCGCTGCAAACATGCCGCTTAAAACCGCTTCTCCATGCAGA
>JBFYYZ010000044.1:0-5506 GCA_041309745.1 Bacillota bacterium
TAGGCGGTGCCTATGTCCACACCCAGTACTCAGGAGGTTGCGACCATTTTGTCGAAACCCAGGAAGAAGGAATTGAACGTTTAAGAGAACTGATCGCCTTTGACCCCCCGCAAAGTTTTTATCACCACCGCTGCGAAAGCTGGCTGGAACCACGTTGCGACGCAGATGAACTGATGAGCTGCATGCCGGAGGACCCATACCGGCACATCAATGTCTTCGATGTGCTGAAATGCATCGCCGACGATAGCTACTTTCAGGAGTACAAGGCCAACTATGCCCCAGGCCGGGGCGACACCCTGATCTGCGGGAAAATCTGGCTAAAGGGTATGCCAATCGGCATTGTCGCCGCCAATAAAAGCGGGATCATTTACCATGAAGCCGCCCGCAAAGCCACTGAGTGGGTTGTCCGCTGCGGCAATGACAAGACACCCCTCCTTTACATCCAGAATTCACCCGGTTACATGGTGGGAAAAGAGGAGGAGCGAAGCGGCATCGGAAAATATGGGGCCGACATGGTGCGGGCCTGCGCCTGTGTTGAAGTACCGAAAATCCAGTGGGTAATTGGGCCGGATCACGGCGCTGCCAACTACGGGATGTGCGGCCGGGCTTACCGCCCTCGTTTTGTTTTCCATACCATGCGGGCACGGACCACGGTAATGTCTGGTAAAACCGCTGCCTTCATTTTGGAATCGCTGGAGAGGAAGAATAAAACAAAAATTGGCGAAAAGATAGACGAGGCAAAAATGCAGGAATTCAGGGAGGAAATCATCAAACGTTATGAGCGGGAAGGGCATCCCTACTTTACCGGTTCCCTTCTTTACCATGACGGAATCATTACCTGGTCAGAATCCCGCGATATACTGGCCAGAGCTTTTGAACTTTCGCTGAAAAAGCCGATTCCGGAATCCAATTTCGGCAACTTTAAATTTTAAGATTAAGAAAGGATGATCTCACCAGCCCAGAAAGCCAAGACCGCAGCAAAAAAATATTATCTTTTTTATTAACAGGGAGGTTGATGCTATGGACAAATTTACAATGAATTTTCCCAAAAAGGTTAGAATCGGGGACATAACCGTCAGGGACGGTTTTCAGCACGAAGAAAAATTTATTTCTACCGATGCCAAGGTTTACTATGCCGAAGAACTGATCCTTTCCGGTTTTAAAAGAATTGAAGTTACCAACTTCGGTAATCCCAAAGGGATGCCTCAGTTCAAAGATGCCGATGAACTGATGAAGCGGATTCGCAGCAGCCGCAAGCTTCAGGAGGCAAAAGTAAACTGGGACGATATTGAGCTGACGGCTGTTACCATCAGGGAAAGAGCCGTTGAACGGGCGATTGAAGCCAAAAAAGAAGGTTACGGCCCCGACAGGCTTCTCATGATGGTTTCCACTTGCGAGGAACACCACTTTGCTAATTCTGGCATTACCCTACCCGAATACTGGAAAGAAGCAGAAAGATGTATTCAGAAAACCCATGACGCGGGGATGAAAATGTGCGGTACTGTCAGCACTATCTGGGGTAGCCCCATCACCGGACCGACTGATCTTTCCGAAGCAGTAAAGTTTACTAAATACTTTCTTGATATCGGCGCCGACGACATCGAGCACGCCGACCATGACGGCTCGGCCCCGCCTGACCAGGTATACCGATATTTTTCGATGATTTTAGATGCCATGCCCAATACTGACATACACATTGCTCATTTTCACGTCACCAGGGGCTGGGGTCTGGCTAATGTACTGGCAGCCCTGCAGGCCGGAATTGACATTTTTGAAAGCACCATCGGCGGTACAGGTGGTCAGCCTGCTAATTTCTTAGGAGACTGCCCGGTCTCCGGAACCGGGGAATACTACTACAGGGATCCCAACATTGTCGGCCTTGTTTCCACAGAGGATATGGTGGTAATGATGGACGAGATGGGGATCGATACCGGTATCGATGTAGAAAGACTCTTGAGAATGGGGCGGAGCATGGAAAAAACTATCGGCCGGAGGCTGCGCTCAGAATCGGCACTGAGCGGCAGAATCCCCAAGGAACCAAAAGAAGAATACAGACGCAAAGGTTTGCAGATACAGAAAGCTTCCCTGGGTGAAAAGGAAGGCCAGAAGTTCCCGGAGAAATAAGCAAAGAAGGTTGAAAAGATGAAAACAGAAACTCTGATAGTTGATCGCAAAGAACACCTGGCAACAGTTTTTTTAAACCGCCCGGAAAACATGAATGCCCTGAGCACCCTGATGGCAAAAGAGCTATTTGCCGTTTTTTCCGAACTGGCAACCGATCGGGAAGTCTGGACCGTGATCTTAACCGGAAAAGGAGATAAAGCCTTCTGCGCCGGGGCTGATTTAAAAGAACGCAAAGACATGAACTTAGATCAAATGCGGCTGCAGCGGGAACTTTTTGTACAGGCTTTTAAAACCGTCTCCACTTTTCCCAAACCGCTGCTCGCCGCAGTGAACGGTTATGCGTTCGGAGGCGGCTTTGAATTCGCGCTCGGCTGCGACATCATCTATGCTGCAGAAAATGCCGTTTTTTCACTCCCTGAGGTGGGTCTGGGGATCATCCCGGCAGGCGGTGGCACCCAGAACCTGCCCCGCCTTGTGTTACCTGCTCTGGCCAAGGAACTGATTTTTACCGGCAAAAGGCTGACCGCTGCGGAAGCGGAAGAGCTGGGGATAGTGAGGAAAGTTATAGCACCTGAAAAGCTGCTCGAGGAAACGGAACTAATGGCAGCAGCAATCATGAAAAACTCACCCCTGGCAGTCTGGCAGGCCAAGAAGGCTATTAATTTGGGCTTAAACGTCGATCTGTCTACCGGTTTTACCTTAGAAGCAGAATGCTACAATGTATGTCTAAAGTCAGCTGACCGGGATGAAGGACTGAGGGCTTTTAACGAAAAGAGAAAACCTGTGTTTACCGGTCAATAATTGCCAGGCGGACTAAAGCACGAGGATGCGACCAACATGAAGTTTAAAGACAAAGAAATTCTGATTACAGACGTTACCGCCCGGGATGGCTTTCAGATGGAAAAAGCATGGATACCGACGACGACTAAGATCAACATCATCAATCAGATAACTGCGGCCGGTGTAAAAAGAATTGAAGCGGCAGCTTTTGTTTCACCTAAAAAGGTCCCGCAGATGCGGGATGCCGAAGAGGTTGTTACGAAGATTGAAAAACGGGAAGGTTTAAGAACTGCCGCGCTGGTCGCCAACTATAAAGGAGCTAAGCGAGCCTTAGCAGCAGGCGTTGACGAGATACAGGCAGTTTTATCAGTCAGCGAAACACATAATTTAGAAAATGTTGATAAGGACATTAAAACCTCAATTAGCGAAATGGGCGAAATGGCCAACCTGGCAAAAAAGCATAACATTGTATTCAACGTAAGCCTAAGCACGGTTTTTGGCTGTTCATTTGAAGGGATAATGCCGGTTGAAAAAACTGCTCGAGTGATCGATGCCCTGTCTGACTATGACATTTCATTATTTGTGCTGTCAGATACCACAGGGATGGCTAACCCCAGGCAAACTTATGACTATGCAACTAAACTGCAGAAAGAATTTCCGCAACTTATGTTCGGCTTGCATTTTCACAATGCCCGGGGAATGGGATTGGCCAATGTCCTGGCCGGTTATGAAGCAGGGATTACCCGTTTTGACTCTGCAGTGGGGGGAATTGGGGGATGTCCCTTTACCCCCAACGCTGCAGGCAATGTCTGCACTGAAGATCTGGCTTTCATGTTCCAGGAGATGGGGGTAAAGACCGACATTGATGTGAAAAAGTTGGTTGAACTGGCTAAGGAAATCGAAACCCTCCTCGGCCGCACCATAACCGGCTACATGATGAAAACTGAAAGTTTTTTGCGGTATGATTAAAGAACCAGTATTTAAAATTCATGGGGACTCACTAATTTCTAATACTTAACATTTTATAGCCCTTACAAGACAATCAATCCCATCGAAGTATCTCCACAACTGGGTATAAGTATATTTATTAAAAAGAATCGATGATTTCCAAAGTATATTGCATTAACATGTTCACATCTAGAACATTAATCAACCCATCATAGTCAACATCTTTTGTTATTCATTGACCTGAAGACCATTAACCGATACTGTTATGGTAGCATTGCTTTCACGTTGAATAAACTGAAAAGGCTGAATCAGGGTTCTGCCCTGGTATAATTGATTCGACTTAATAACCTTGGCTCGTACATATTATTTATTTTACTGCTCAGGCATAGCCTGATTATTAACAATTAATTCAACAGAGTTAAACACCAAAATACTACAATAAAAAAAACTACATTCCACCTTGATCTCAATTGCACAGTGAGTCTTATAACTCAAGCTGTATGATATTTATTATCAATAATCGCCATTACTTCTTCAAATAGCCATTAATCCCTGCAGAAAATATAAACTTAGCAGACATAAAAAGACTTTTACTTTGTGCTGTATAATGATCTTAAGAGGTGATAATCATGGCTGTTGAACAGGCATCTTACAAAGTAATAATTAAGGAAGGTAACTTTGAAGTTCGTTTTTATGATCCAATGGTTGTTGCAGTAAGTACAAAAAATGATATAAAAGGTTACTCTGGTTTCAATATATTATTTAACTATATCAGTGGGCAAAACAAGGAATCTAAAAAGATAGCTATGACCGCACCTGTACTGAATAATCTAGAAGATGAAAAATTAACAACAGCTTTTGTGATGCCCAAGAAGTATAGTGTGGAGGCGCTACCCCAACCACTTAATCCAGAACTTCAATTCAAGGAGATCCCTGAACGCTATATTGCAGCAGTCGTTTTTTCAGGCAATATCAATCCTAAAATAATTGACCAGAAGAAGCAGGAATTGATTTCATGGCTTAGGGAAAAGCAAATTTCCATCACAGGCTCATTTGAGCTGGCACGTTATAACCCGCCTTTTATTCCAGGGTTTATAAAACGCAACGAGTTGTTAGTTGAAGTAAATCCTCCTATTAAATAAAGTACATGCCGAAATGATGAATTATGTAGTACCTGATCAGAAAGGTTTTTGGTGTTTGTTGCTTTTATTGTGATTAGTACTATAGCCTTAACAGGATGTGGTTCGGAGGAAAATGGTTTTTGTTTCTTAGAATGGTTATATAGTCTGTTTAAAGGGGCTTAAAAAATAACATTAACACTTTGCTTTGCCATCTCTTAAGCTTTATCCTATCCCTTAAAATACTTGTCGGGGCGAAAAGATTCGAACCTTCGACCCTTTGGCCCCAAATAAGATAATGTATTAATTTATGCCATGCTTTACGTTTAATATAATTAAATCTAATCTTAAAATATAGCTTGTTTGCTGGTTAATTTAAAATTATATGGACTTATTGCCTGTTATTACCAGTTTACTTTTAATCCAGTTTAGAATTTTTAAATCGTTAAATTATCAGTATAAGTCAGCATATGCAATATGCTTAACCTGAAGCGGGTAAACTTAGATCTTAAATATGCCTATGGTAAAGTTTTTAA
>JBFYYZ010000045.1:0-5110 GCA_041309745.1 Bacillota bacterium
TCGGGGCAGCCCGCAATATAGATGGTGGAGGCAGCCTGACCATTCTGGCTACGGCAATAGTTGATACCGGCAGCCGGATGGACGATGTGGTCTATGAAGAATTTAAAGGCACCGGTAACCTGGAGCTGCATCTTGACCGGCGCATTGCCGAGCGTCGCATCTTCCCCGCTATCGATATATCGCGATCGGGTACCAGGCGTGAAGAGTTATTGCTTGATGAACACAAGATTGAATTAATGTGGGCTTTAAGGAGAGCAATGGGCAGCAGCACATCGATCGAGTTTCTTGAAGCCTTGCTTGACCGTTTGCGTAAAACAAAGTCTAACGAAGAATTTTTAGGTAATATGCACACTATGTAGCAGACCCTCGTAAGATTTCGTCGTGAGTGAGCCAGTTGTCCTTCGGTAAGATTTTATATGAGTGATCGCGAGCTGTTGCATTGCCGGCTGCTTTATGCTATTATCTTGATTCGGGAATATTGGAAGGAGGAGTAGCTTGATGAAAACGGATATCCATCCAAAATACTACAAAACAACGGTTACATGCGCCTGTGGTGAAACCTTTGAAACCGGATCCACCAGAGAAACCCTCAAAGTTGAGATCTGTTCAAAATGTCATCCCTTCTTCACCGGTAAACAGAAGTTTGTCGATACCGGTGGCCGGGTTGAAAGGTTCAAACGTAAATATGGCATGTAAAACCCTGAGCAGAGTGGAAACTCTGCTCTTTTTCCAGGCAAGGAAGTGACATTTATGATTGCGATTGGCCATAACGGCGGTCGCCCCGGGGTGACCGCTTATGTATGAGAAATTAGAGGCCCTCGAGTCGCGTTATGCAGAACTCGAGAAGCTGCTCAGCGATCCCAAAACTTTAGAACAGCGTGAAGAATGGCTGAATATGTCCAAGGAGATGTCTTCTATTACCCCGGTAGTAGAGTTGGCCCGCCTCCTGAAGCAGATAGATCGTGAACTGGCAGAAGCCGAAGAGATGCTCAGCGACAGTGAAGAAGCAGAGATGAGTGAATTTCTAAGCGCTGAAGTTGATCTGTTGCAGCAGAAAAAAGAAAAGTATGAAGAAGAACTTAAAGAACAGCTCCTACCGAAAGACCCTTATGATGAAAAGAACGTTTTTATTGAGATCAGGGCCGGCACCGGAGGTGAAGAAGCAGCGCTGTTTGCTGCCGATCTGCTAAAAATGTACATCCGTTTTGCGGAAAAAAACGGTTACCGGTCTGAAATGATGGATGCTCATGAAACTGACATTGGCGGTTATAAGGAAGTAGTTTTGGGCGTTGAAGGAAAAGGTGCCTACAGTCGCCTGAAATATGAAAGCGGAGTCCACCGTGTTCAGAGGATTCCCTCCACCGAGTCGGGCGGACGGATTCATACTTCGGCAGCCACCGTAGCCGTGTTGCCCGAGGCAGAAGAGGTGGAGGTTGAGATCAACCCCCAGGATCTGCGGGTCGACACTTTTTGCGCCACCGGCCCTGGTGGGCAGAGCGTCAACACTACCCAGTCGGCTGTGCGCATAACCCATATGCCAACGGGGGTGGTCGTCAGCTGTCAGGACGAAAAATCACAGCTGCAGAACAAGGAAAAGGCGCTGCGCATCCTGCGTAGCCGCCTGATGGACAAGTATATCTCGGAACAGAATGCCGAGCTGGCCCAGACCAGGAAAACAATGGTTGGCAGTGGTGACCGCAGCGAACGGATCAGAACCTATAATTTTCCTCAGAACCGGGTAACAGATCACCGAATAGGTCTCACCCTGCACAAGATGGATCTGATCCTGGCCGGTGATCTTGATGAAATTATTGATGAGCTGGCTGCCAATGAGCGGGCGGAACAGTTAAAAGCCAGCGGGAGTTAAAGTAGAACATGAAAAGATCTTTTACAGAAGCTCTGCAAAGGGCTTCTTTTTGCTTGCACGAAGCAAACATCGATAACCCCAGGACCGAAGCAGAGCTACTGTTGGCCAATGTCCTTGGCACAGATCGTCTCCGATTGATAACGGCACAGGCAGACTTGCTGACTGATACTGATTATAGAAACTTTGAAGAAGCCTGGAAACGTCGTGCCAATCATGAACCACTGGCCTACATTACCGGAGAAAAATATTTTTATGGTCGTCCATTTGTCATCAAGCGTGAGGTTTTAGTTCCGCGTCCTGAAACAGAATTGCTTGTTGATCAGGCAATAGGGTGGGTTAAAGGTAACACTGATTTGATAAAGGGTGGTTTGCGGGTTCTCGATCTCGGCACCGGCAGTGGTGTGCTGGCGGTTACCCTGGCCCTGGAGCTGCCGTCTGCCAAAGTGTGGGCAGTTGATATTTCTTCGGCGGCGCTGAAGCTTGCCGGTCACAATGCTTCACTTTATAATCTCGGAGAGCGAGTCAAATTTCTGCAGGGTAGCTACTTCGATCCGTTAGACTTGATAAGCCCTGCGCCGCGTTTCAACCTGATTATCAGCAACCCTCCTTACATTAGTGCTGCCGAGCTGGTCGGACTTCCGGCCTCAGTTGTTAAGTTTGAACCACGGGATGCTCTCTATGGCGGGGCAGATGGTCTCGACAGTTATCGAGCAATCCTGAAAAAAATATCCCTCTATGTTGAACCTTCGGCCATGCTGGTGGTAGAAATCGGCTCCACCCAGGCGCAGATGGTGACCACCCTGTTTAAAAATAGCGGTCTCTTTAGGCTAATTGGCTGTCGTCGTGACCTGGCCAATCATCCCCGCGCGATTCTTGGTTTGTTATAATCTTTTCGAAAGGAAACAGAAGGCTAAACTAGAGTCCTGAACACCGGGCTTCCCAGCAAGCAAAGCTGCATCAGATCAGTCCTGAGGTTTAATAACTTATCGGCAGACGTATGAAAAATTAACTGCTCGTGCGGCTCTTTCAGTTCAACTCTTTACCGGTGGAAGTGATCGTCAGTTTACCGTGCTTGACCCCTTTGACCCCGATCAAACGGTTAGCCAACTGTTTTGCTACGCCAGCCGGGCCTTTGATCACCATCACCTCAAGACAGTGTTCATGCTCAAGGTGAACGTGCATTACTGAAACAATCAGATCGTGATGCTCATGCTGTACTTCAAGCAGCAGATCGCTTAAACCGCGAACATGATGGTTATAAATGATTGTAATTGTGCCGGCCACCTCTTCTTCATCGCGCGACCAGTCTACCTCCACCAGCTGGTTGCGAATCAAATCCCGGATTGCTTCAGAACGGTTCGGAAACCCGCGCTTTACGATCTCCTTATCCAGCCTGTCTAAAAGTCTTTTCTCCATCGAAATACCGAAACGGATCAAGTCAGGCACGCAGTCACCTCCAAGGTCTTGTGAAGAGATTATAGCACAAACAGCTGCCTGCTTACCGTTTGCCAGCAGTCTTGACCTGAACTATAAATTAAGAGCCTTTGTGCATCAATAATAAATTGAAATAAGCAGGGTGGTACTCTATAATGTGAGAAGTAAAAAGATGGTGATAAGCAACTAATTACTGGAGGATTACGCATTGTTCTGGAACATGTTCTTCAGCACCCTGGGCGGGTTGGGTCTATTCCTCTTCGGTATCCAGATCATGGCTTCCGGTATGCAAAAAGCAGCCGGAGACCGTTTCCGCAAAATCCTCGAAATGTTGACCAACAATCCAATTTTGGGGGTCTTTACGGGCATAGTGGTTACTATGCTGATTCAGAGCAGCAGTACCTCTACTGTTATGGTTGTCGGTTTTGCCAATGCCGGGATGATGAACCTGTCGCAGGCGATCAGCGTGATTATCGGCGCCAATATCGGGACAACTATTACAGCTCAGATCATCTCCTTTAAGATTGGAGTCATCGCCTTCCCCGCCATCGGCATCGGTTCTCTCCTTAACTTTTTCGGGCGCCGCCGTTTTCACCGCTATCTTGGTCAGACTATCCTCGGCTTTGGCCTGCTTTTCCTCGGGATTACCACAATGTCAAACGGCATGACCCCTTTACGCGAGTATGAAGTATTCCATCAAATGCTGGCCCAGTTCAGCCGTCACCCGATCCTCGGGATTCTCTGCGGGGCGGTCTTTACTGCAGTGGTGCAGAGCAGCAGCGCCTCCACCGGAGTGATTATTGCCCTGACCATGCAGGACCTGGTGCCTTTTAATGCTGCGGTACCATTAGTTCTCGGCACCAATATTGGCACCTGTGTTACTGCTATGCTGGCCAGTATTGGCGCCAACGTTGCTGCCAGGCGGGCAGCGGTAGCTCACGTTCTTTTTAATTTAATTGGTGTTACCCTTGCTCTGATCTTTTTAAAGCCTTTTACCGCATTCATCATTGAAACCGCTGCTACAGTGCCGCGTCAGGTTGCCAACACTCACACTGCTTTTAATATATTTAACACCGTTCTTTTTATCACTTTCTTAAAATATTTTACTAAGTTGGTCTGTCGCATTGTTCCGGGTGAAGATGTGAAGGTGGAGTTCGGGCCAAAGTACCTTGATGCCAGGATCCTGAAAACGCCATCAGTAGCCATCGGCGGTGCCAAGCAGGAGCTGCTTAGGATGGCTGGTATTGCCCGGGACATGCTTGGTGAATCGATGCAGGTTTTCCTGCATGATGATCTAAAGAAAATCAAGCATATTGAGCAGATGGAAGAGCTGGTTGACGGGCTTGAAAAAGAGATCAATATTTACCTGGCTGAGCTTTCACAGCATTCGCTTTCCAGTGAGCAGTCTAAGCAAGTTGCCGGCCTGATGTCTGCGGCAAATGACCTGGAGAGGATCGGCGACCATGCTGAGAATATCATGCAGCTTTCTGAACTGAAAACAGAAGAGAGGCTGCCTTTTTCGACCACCGCTGTGGAAGAGATAACTGCAATGTATGACAAAGTTGACTTGATGCTGGAGCGGGCGATCAGGGCGCTTGAACACGAAGACAAAGCGCTGGCTCGTGAGGTGGTCTCCGGGGACGATGTCATTGACGAAGAAGAGAAAAGACTGCGCAAAAGGCATATCGAGCGCATTAACACCAAGAAGTGTTATCCGGCAGCAGGTGTTATCTATCTTGATCTTTTAAGCAACCTGGAGCGGGTTGCCGATCATGCCAACAATATAGCCTACCTGGTCCTCGAAGAGTA
>JBFYYZ010000046.1:0-3293 GCA_041309745.1 Bacillota bacterium
GCCCAGCGGGGGCTGCGTGCGGTATAACCAAGTTCTTTTTGCCGCTCGAGGGCATTGACTTTAATCACGACCCCGTCTATGTCATAGGAGAGCAGAGACCTTTCTTGCTGCATCTGTGAGCAAAAAGACCACACCTCATTTACGCCGTTGCAACGCTGACGAACGCTGTTTACAGGAAAGCGCTTCTGATCCAGATGATTCAAAATGGATTCCTGTGTCTCCAGCTGCAGATTATTATCTCCGAGTCCATAAATAAAAATTTTTAAGGGACGCCTGGCAGCCAGTTGCGGGTCCAGCTGCCGCAAAGATCCGGCTGCAGCATTGCGGGGATTGGCGAACAGGGGTAGCGCTTCAAGTTCACGTTTAAGGTTTAGGGCCTCAAATCATCCCTGCTGATAAAAACTTCGCCTCGCACCTCAAGGGTTAGAGGTTCAGGCAGTTTCAGAGGGATCTGCCTGACGGTTCTTAAGTTAAGAGTTACATCTTCACCGGTGTAACCGTCACCCCTGGTCGATCCTTTTACCAGGACACCCCTTTCATACTGCAGGGATACGGCCAGACCGTCAATTTTCAGCTCACAGAAATATTCAATAGCATCGACCTGTAGCAGCCGGCAAATGCGTTGGTCAAATTCAACAATTTCAGCTTCACTAAAAGCGTTATCAAGGCCAAGCATCGGAATTTTATGTTCCACAGTTGTGAAAGCAGTAAGCGGTTGAGAGCCTACCCGACGGGTTGGCGAACCAAGATCTCGCAGCTCAGGGTGTGCCTCTTCCAGCTCCTCCAGTTCGCGCATCAGCTGATCGAATTTGGAATCGCTAATTTCCGGATTATCAATGACATGATAGCGATAGTTGTGGTGTTCAATTTCATGGCGCAGCCTGTCGACCCTGATCTGCAGCTGGTTAAGATCGTTTTCAGCCATTCACAAACGCCTGCTTTCATCAGAGTATCGCTTTAATCATAGACGGTAAAAATAATGTTTGACTTTACTATTCTTTATTTATGCTGCTTTTCCTTTCCGACCCTGCAACTTTTTGCATGCCTGATTGCAGAATAATCATTGCCATGTAGCAGTCCTTCTCCGGTTATCTTCAGGCTGTTGTTCTGCCAATGTTAGTATCCTTGACATTTTTAAGGGCTATGCTATAATTAATCACAAAACATAACGACCGGTCGGTATTTGGAGGATTATGAATAATCTGCAGCGCAGTGCCCAGACAAAAAAATCAATTATGGAAGCTGCAACATCATTATTTGCCCGGGATGGCTTCGAATCTACTGGTGTTGCCGAAATTTGCGAACAGGCCGGCGTCAGCAAAGGCGCCTTTTACTATCACTTTGAGAGTAAGGAAGCGGTTTTTCTATCTTTGATCGACACTTGGTTGAATACCTTAGAGATAACTCTGAATGATGTTACATACCAGGCAAAAAGTGTTCCTGAAGGGTTGCTTGAAATGGCCGGTATGATGCAGCCGATTTTTGAGAACAATCAATACTTCATGGGGCTTTTCCTCGAATTGTGGACTCATGCTAATCGTAACGAGAAGGTCAGGCAGGCCACAGTAGCACCGTACCGCCGTTTCGAGGAGACTTTTACCCGCCTGATCAAGCGCGGCATCGAAGAAGGAACACTCGAGAATGTAGAACCTGAAATAGCCGGTCAACTACTGCTATCACTATCAAGCGGCTTTTTCTTACAGGCTTCGTTAGAAAATGACAAGGGTAACTGGGGGAAAAAGTTGCAGGAGAGCATTGAAATTTTACTGAATGGTATGAAACGGAGGAATTGAGATGATCTTGGTCACCGGAGCTTCTGGGCATCTTGGTAATGTCCTGGTGCGCGAACTGATTGCTGAAGGAGAAAAAGTGCGGGCCCTTGTTTATCCCGGGGAGCCTATAAATTCACTGCAGGGTATGCTGATCGAAGTAATCGTGGGCGATGTGCTTGACCGGGAGTTGATGAACCGGGCCATGCAGGGTGTTGATACCGTTTTTCATCTGGCCGGGATCATTGCGATCAGACCGGGCATGGAGGAACTGATGAAGCGGGTAAACGTTGAAGGTACACGCATAGTAGCCGAAGTAGCCCTGGAAAACAGGATCAGACGGTTTATCCATGTTAGCTCCGTTCATGCTTTCAGACGTGAGTCACCTGCTGTTGTCATTGATGAATCTACACCACTGGCCCTGGACGGTCACCCCGGCTCTTACGACCGAACCAAGGCTGAGGGAACTAAGATCGTCTTGGATCTGGTTGATCAGGGGTTAAATGCGATTGTTGCCTGTCCGAGCGGCATCATCGGCCTGCACGATTATACCGGTTCAGAAATGGGCAAGGCTTTGATCTCTTTTGCCAGTAATAAACCGGACATTCTGGTAGAAGGTTCTTTCGATTTTGTTGATGTACGTGATGTGGTCAGAGGCCTGATCCTGGCCCGGGAAAAAGGAGTAACCGGCGAAATCTACATCTTGTCCGGTGCCTATACATCGGTTGAAAGCCTTTGCCTGATGGCCCAGGCTGCAACCGGCACAAAAAGTCCAAAGATAAAAGTGCCGATTCACTTCGCTATCTTTATTCTCGGCCTTTTTCAGGGATTGGTCAGCTGGCTAAAAATTAAATCCAGGTACACCGTCTATTCTCTGCAAACCCTGCTTGAAAGTTCTGCTTTTAGTTCTCTGAAGGCCCGGCGCGAGCTTGGTTACCAGGCCAGACCGCTGACAGAAGCCATTGCCGACTTCATCAACTGGACTCACCTTGGAACGGCTAAGGAAAAAGTAAATAAAGAGGTCAGCAGGCGTGAAGGAGCAGCCTAATCGTTTTGTCTTTAAGCTAAGTAAAATGACCGGTGATATAGCTACAGATCTTTTCCAACGAATCGCCGGGGGTAAAAACCTGGTCAGCATAGCCTTCTTTGATCAAGACTGTGGCATCTTCTTCGGGAATAATCCCACCCACCACCAGCAGGACATCCTTCATTAAGTTACCAACCAACAGATTTTTTATCTTTGGTACAAGCGTCATATGCGCACCGGAAAGAATACTCAAACCGACAACCTCGACATCTTCCTGCAGCGCCGTTTCAGCTACCTGCTCGGGGGTTTGGTGTAAACCGGTGTAAATAACTTCCATGCCGGCATCGCGCAGAGCTCTTGCTACCACCCTGGCCCCACGGTCGTGGCCGTCAAGTCCTGGCTTGGCTACCAAAACCCGGATTTTTTTACCGCTCATGCGCCCACCTCCGTTTTAAAATAAAGGCTTCTCCTTGTATACTCCAAAAACTTCCTTCAGC
>JBFYYZ010000047.1:0-5717 GCA_041309745.1 Bacillota bacterium
AGTCACTTGATTTTGACAAGTCATGATAGCTAACTGTATCGGTCCCGTGCTCTCATCCAGAGCTTTGCCGTCTGCTTCGTAAGCTAAGAAGACTACCAGTTTTGTTTCTGGATTTACAGCATTACCTGATTTGTCATAAGTGGTAAAGGTCCCCTGCATGATCTGGTCGTAGGTTAAGGTCTTCGCATAACCATCTTTGGCAGTAAATTTGACACTATCACCAGTTGAAAGTCCCCCGATTGCATTCAAAAGGAAATCAGTGAGAGCTACTCCTTTGTATGGTATCGGACCTGTGATAACTCCAGCTTTATTTTTTGTTCCACTGTAACCGCTTATGGGTGTCAGTGCCTTCAATTGTGTCATTGTATATGATTTGGTTTGAGTTCCCTTGGTAACTGTAATGGCTGCTGACTCCGTTGTTGTTGTCGGAGCGGTGGTTGCTTCAGTACCGAAAACTAGTTTAATAGTGGTGATTTGCCCCACCATTTGTGATTTTTCTAGAGTAGCCCCAACGAGCCTTAGAGGCCATTGATTCTCAGGTAATGGATTGCCATCACGCTTGTAGGCAACAATCAAAGCATTATTTTTTGCTACTTCCTGTGATGTAAGCTTTACCGTGAAACCGTCTTTAGCAATAAGGTGTACCTCATAGCCTTTTTCAGCTGCAGCGTAATCAAACGCATCGCCTTTATGGGTATTGGTATCATCGACTCTACCGACCAGGTACCACAATGGTATTCCTTCCCAAACACGGTTCTGGTCGTCAGTCCATTTAACTCCATGACAGCCGATAGCCGAACCCGACTCAAATGTCGCTGGGTCCATATTCTCGTTGATAATTCCCTCGAGTTTGAATGTCCATGGTTTTTGGGTGGCAATAACCTCAATCTTTTGTACCCATTTCACCCACCAGTGTCCTTCAGTTACCTGGTTGTTAGAGGTCATAATGCCCAGCCTTAAAGGTCCGTGATTTTCGCTAATTGGTTTTCCATCTTCTTCGTATGCCAGAAAAACAACGGGGGTACTGGAGGCGGAAACTTCCTTACCGGTATTACTGTCGATGACGGTAAAGTTTCCCTCAGTAAGTTGTCTGTATGAGATGGTCATTGCATAACCATCTTTGGCTGATACCCTGACGGCATTTTCTTCAGTAACACCGCCTACTGCTTTAAATAGTTCACCCAGGGCGACGCCTTTGTACTGATAAGGCCCAGAAATAGTGCCGGTGCTCGACATCGTACCTGCCCACCCAGTTATCGGTGTCAGGGATTTGAGTGATGTCATGGTATAAGTAACTGTTTGATCACCTTTGACCAGCGTAAGTGCTGCCTGTTCGCTTGTGCTTGTAGTTACTGGTTGGGTTGAGGTATTAGATGTACTATTTGTTTTTTGACAACCTGCTGCACCTATAACAAGTACCCCTACCATCAGTAGACTGCACAACAGGTAGATAATCTTGTTGAACCTATTCTTCACAGTTCTTGCTCCTTTATTATTTGGTATATCGCTTGCATATTCATGCTGCATTACGCGCCATAAATACGCACGAAATTAGCTATTTTGGGAAAAGAATAAACGGGGCAAATATGGTGGAAAAACCACGCAATCAGGAACTATCTATAGCAGTCATTTTTACTCTCCTTCCTAAGCGTGAGAGGCGACGGCGTTTCCACCGGCACCCTACGGACTTTCGTCCACCGACTACGTTCCATGGCATCTCGGCTTTAGGCAACGTAGCTCGAAGAGCGCTAGGTACTTATTTTATTTGTGTAAACGTTTATGCTTTTGCTCAACGGTTTCCCAGGTTCGGTTGTCGTTATCAGTATCCCGCAACCGGATACGCAGAACGGGTTTCCCGTTGATTACATTTGGTTTGACCCAATCCTGGCTATCAATAACTTCCGAACTTGCTACAGGTCGTCCACTTTCATCAATCACGGCTGTTATGCCCGTGTCAGCCAAAATCGAGCTAACAGTCACCAATCCTTTTATATTCCTGATACCTCGCAATTGAACATACCTTCCGCCATTGCCACTTCCCCGCAGACCTACTGCCGCGAGAGCGCCAATAATGCCTTCTCCTGTTCCGCCCAGTTCGGAGAGCAAGATGTTCGTTTTTCGGGCCAGGATTATGGCTTGCTCTTTGGTAATGAATTCTATTTGAGCCGTTTCCGCGTAAGCGATTAGCTCCGGGGTAATCTGCTTTTCAGCGCAGGTGCAAAGGCCGGGGTCGGAACCCGACTGGAAAACCTGCTTAAGAAAATCGGCACAATTCTTGTGTAACTCCGCAAGCGGGACCTCAGCCTCGAATTCGACACACTTGGCACTATTGTGTGAGGTATAATGGATTCGCGGGTCTACCAGAAGCTGATACCGGATAACACCGAAGGTACGGCCTGCCCCGAGCTTCTCCAGGTAGTCAGCCATATCCCTGGCTACCCGCCCGGTACCGAAAGGACCACCAAGTATATCTGTATCATCAACCCCAATTAATACTTTTTGCATCTTAAGCTCCTTAGTTTACTTCGGTTCCCTAAGGTCCCCACCCTTAAGAACTGTTGCAATCATCTCATCGTCCAGTTCAATATCGAAGAATGTTTTGTAAAAATAATAGGTCTCTTCTTCCAACTTTACATCTGTAAACTTCTCTGGATAAACGGTCTTTGCGGTCCATAACAAGGCGAGGGGCGTTTCAACTGACCCGGGATGTCCCCAGCGGGAAACGCCATTGGGGAGTTGATAGACTTTTCCCTCTCGGACAGCTTTAATGCCGGACCATTGCGGGTGGCCCTTGATTAGATTGAAAGCCGCTGTTTCATTGACAATGATGACCTCAGGGTCCCAGCGCAAAATCTGTTCTATACTCGCAAAGTAATCATTCCCAATTAGCTGCAGGTTTTCTCCAACCGAAACGTTGATCACACCGGCAGCCCTTGTCCAGTCTGCGACCAGAGATGTCTCATGGGTTGCTCTGGTTGCCTGGTTCTCGGCATGAAAAAGCCTTACCTTGTCTTCTGTAGAAATATCACCAACAATATTGTTAACCCGTTCTATCACGTCAACAAAGTAATCATTAAACTTTATTGCCTCTTCTAATTTCCCAATGGCTTTGCCGATGGTCTCTATCGCTTTCCGCTGCTCCTGCATGGTCGTAAAATCAACGACAATATAGGGAATGCCTGTCTTATCGAGTTTCTCTGCTTCCTTCCCGTCAGCAACTGAGTCCTGCCTGACAATAACTAAGTCCGGCTTTATTCTTAGTAATTCTTCAGCATTTATCGCGCCGCCTTTTCGGGGCACTGAAGCATTTGCCACCTCTGGATACATTTCGATTAGCAACAAATCACGCTGCAGTCCATCAGGTACGGCCACCAGATCGTTTCCACTTCCTAGTAAGCACACTGCGTATCCTGCAAATGAATATAAAGCGGCGATCCTTTCCACTTGCTCTGGGACCTGAACCTCCCGCCCCATACTATCTGTCACAGTGATAGTTGCTTCTTTCTCATTACCTCCAGCGGGATTTTGACCGCAAGCAGGTAGCAACACCAGGATTGAAATAAGAAGCATAAGCACAGCGATTATTTTAATCTTTGACAATTACCTGCTCCCCTCCTTGATTCAAAGCTAAATGGTCTCAAGAGGAACGATCTGCCTCAAATGTTTCCCCTGAGATTCATAGGAAATGACTTTTGATTTTATATTGAATGTGCTGGCCATATTCTCCTCGGTTAAGACAGCCTTAGGATTTCCTTGAATAGAAATTCTCTTGTCATTCATTAGCCCGAGCCTGGATATTAAGTTCCTGCCTTCGAAGTAAAAAGCGTGGTTGGGAAAATGAGTAGCCATTACAATAGTCAAATCAGTGTCTTGAACGAGTTTCACAACGGTCTCTAAGAAGTATAATTCGTTGCGAAAGTCAAGATGGGCTGTTGGCTCATCCATAATTAAGATGGGTGTCTGTTGCGCCAGTGCCCTGGCTACCAAAACAAGCTGTGTTTCACCCCCACTAAGTTGAGTATAAGGCCTGTCTTTAAAATGGGACATGCCGACCTTCTCAAGCACCTCTTCAGCTATCTCCCTGTCACTGGTTGTAGGAACCGAAAACATACCCGTGTATGCCGCCCTGCCCATTAAAACCATATCAATCACCTTGTAGGGGAATGGCTTTTCATGCATTTGGGGGATATAAGCCGCTTCTCTAGCAATTAGCTGTGGATTCATGCTGCTAACATCCTTACCCGCCAAAGTAATTTCTCCAGAAGAGAGAGCTAGCATGCCAAGCATGCAATGAATGAGAGTAGTTTTTCCGCAGCCATTTGGACCAAAGAGGCAAAATATCTCGCCTTTGTTTAATTCGAGGCTGATATCATGAAAAATATTCTCTTTACCATAAGAGAAGGTTGCGTTAATAATCTTTATCATCTATCACCACCCTCTCCCCTTTGTCCGTTTAATCAGATAAATAAAAAAAGGCCCTCCCACTAACGACGTGAGAATTCCCAGGGGAATTTCGGCGCCAGTCAGAGTCCTGGCAAGATTGTCGACGATAACTAAATATATTGCACCTATGGATACGCTTACAGGTACCAGAGTTGCATTATTATTTCCGACCAGCATTCTACCGATATGAGGGATAACAAGACCTACCCAGCCGATAATACCCCCGACACAGACAGCCCCTGCTGTTGCCAGTGTGGCAAAGAAAATTGCCAGTCCTTTCGCAATAAAGATGTTCACGCCTAAAGCTCTGGCTTCTATATCCCCCAAAGACAATATATTTAAGCGCCACCTCATAGCCAGCAATCCTAATACTCCAATAGACATTGGTATTGCAGAGATTAAGATATCCGTTAATCTGGCAGAAGCCAGGCTCCCCATCAACCAAAAGGTTATGTTGGGTAGCTGGTCATAAGGGTCTGCAATATACTTCAGAAAAGCAATAAGAGAGGAAAAAATGGCAGAGACAACTACCCCTCCCAGTACCAGCATTATTGTCGGTGTTGATTTATAGGTAATTCCAATTAAATAGCTAAGACCGACAGCGAGCAGACCAAATCCAAAGGCAAAAACATAAATGTATACAGGTTGCCCCTGGAATAATATGATAGCTAGAGAAGCCCCGAAGCCGGCTCCGGAAGTTACACCAAGGATTCCGGCGCTGACAAGAGGGTTCCTGAACATGCCCTGGAAAGATGCGCCACTTGCTGCCAGGCTGGCTCCTACCATAGCCCCCAGGATAGCGCGGGGTAATCTGATATCCCATACTACATTGAGGTGAGTCGGAGGTACATCCAGATGTGTTATTCCCATCTTATACCCTAATGCATTAAAGACATCAGCTATAGACAATGGATATCTGCCTATAAAAAGCGATATCAAAATTAATATTATTGGCCCACTTATTAACGCGACATATAAATAAGTGGAAGCAAGCGGCGGTTTTTTAGAAATCATGCTATTTAATTATCGTTACTTTTGAAACATTTTTTATCCAGTGTTTAGGACCTCTCCCATGGTTTACGAACTGGATTGGTCCGGTTGCATCATCCAACTTTTCCCCATTTACCGCCCAGGCAAAACCCACTCCGGATTCACTTAAGTCGCCAGGGGCAAATTCCTGCATGTACCCGTCTGCTGCTTCGATTGATATTACAGAATAATCCTTTACTCCTACATGGTTCAGAAAATCGTTAAAGGTTATGCCTCTATAAGTA
>JBFYYZ010000048.1:0-3673 GCA_041309745.1 Bacillota bacterium
AGTAGGGCTGGAACCATCTTACCTTAGCAAGCTTGAACGTGGTGAACAGAGCTCTCTATCGGAGGAAAAGATTATTGCTCTGGCCAGTGAACTCAGAGAGGATCCTGACCTTCTGCTGGCCCTAAACGGCAAAGTTTCAAGTGATGTGCAGGCGATTATCAGAAAGCGACCGCAGCTCTTTGCCCAACTAATTAGGGAGTTGAAAAACACCCCCGATCAGGCCGTTGTCGATCTTGTTCGCGAGGTCCGTGACGGTAACTGGTAGAAAGGAGTATTAAAATGATTGAAATTCAAAACGACAGGCTTAAATTTTCTTTCCCTGAAGTGCATCCTGAGGCAGAGTTCTACATTGATTTTCAGCGAACTTTAAGGATACCCGACGATAATAACACTTATCCTCTGCCGCCCGGGCTGGGCAGATTTCCGATCAGGAATATCGATGATTTCAATGTACCGGCTAACTGGATGGAGCGTGGAGGGGTAATGCTGCCGATGTATCAATCGGAAGCTCTATGGCTCAGCTTTAACTCAACCTATGTTGATGGCCGCAGTACTACCTACCCGTTCGCTATTAAAATTGCTGCCGGCAAAATTAATGCGGTATCCGGTGAATCCTGGACTGACCCGTTAAGCGGAAACCCCCAGGACTACATGGTCTCCACTAAACAGCCCTGGCTTGATGGTTACAGTGTGTCTAAAGGGATCATCAGGCAGTTTGTAGCCATGCCACTCGGGACAGGCTACAGCGCTGAAGAACAGCTTACCGGTAAAGCTGAACACGGAGGAATACAGGTTGTTGTTTATCCCATGAAAGCGGAAGTTTTTGAAAAACGCTTTCCCCTTCGCAGGGATGAGGTTGATGATCAGTTACGAGAACCCAGTATAAAGTTCAGTGCTATCAGCGATATGGGCCTGGCACCCGGAGGCAAAATGAAGCAGGATATCTACAAAGACCCCTTTAAACTAGCTGATTGGGATCAATCAGCCGGCAGCCGCTGCTATGTGCACATCTCTAATTCTTTGGTCTGGCGGGCTGTCACCGGAGAACAACCGCCTACAACCCCATTGACTGCTAAAGAATATAACGATTACGATTTCCCCTGGTTTGATTATTATGATGATCAGGCTGAAGCCCTGGGGGGCTCAACTATTCTGGCTGATTTACAAAGCATCATTCAAAAAGCAAAAGAAAAAAGTGACAACCCCCTGCCGGAAAATGAAACGGTTACGCCGGGCGAGGTAAAAGTTTTAAAAGATGTGAGGACAGTCAGGGAAGGTAGGTTCTAAATTTCAGGGCTCATGCTGTTTTCATAAGCCAAGTGATCACCATAAAGCATGACTTTTTATCAGGCCGGGAAATATCTTTTCGTCGGCCTGAGTTCTTTTAGATCGAAATGATCATGCTGAGGGCTTGATATGCACCGAAAGCTAATCAACTACAATTAGACGATTTGAATTTTTTTGCCTTTTGGATCTCCCTTAAAGGCTTCCAGGGCATGTTCCCAGGCTTCTAAACCGATGTCTTTATTGTAATAGGTTGATACTTCACTTAAATGGGCCAAAGCAATTTTACCGGTTACAAGTGGATCGTCGCTGGTTACATTCGTTTTGGGATCAACAAGCCCATGTTCCAGTTCGATATTGATTCCTTCTAAGTATTCCTCGGGTGTAAAGCCAACTTTATCAAAATCCACCCCTAAGTTTTTAGCAATATCCATTGCTTCTGCCAAAGTAAATTTCTTCATCGCACTGATACCTTCTTTCCTAAATGTCTGGTTTCTTGATTATATATTACCTTTAATCAAGCCAATTAGCCAGAGGCAAGTCGGCTATTCTACTAAAATGTTTTTGATTGCCGGTAAAGCGGACGAGGCTACTGCCTGTCCGCAAGCAGTAACAGGTAGCGCTGCCAGCATTATGGTCAGGACGAAGATTTGTCGGGTGTCCACTGGTAAACCTCCTGGAAACGCCGCACATAGAAAAAACTAAGGACTTCAACCAGAATTAATCCCGTTGAGGGGGCCTTAACAAACTTCTCCAGGTAACTATGACGGTTGATCAGCAGCGCAGCCCACTGGTCAATCTCTGAAGGATCTTCCAAGATCCTCGCTTCACCATTTACCGTAGCGACCCTGATCAAGTTGATGCTGTCCGGTGTCTGGGCGCGGTTGTCGATCAGCATGGATACTTGTGGATTTCGGAAAATTGAAGTGTACTTTCTGGTCTGGGCCGGAGTAGCAAAGACAAACCGGTTAAGCTCCTCATTAAAGGCGAAGCTGATCAGGTTGGTATGAGGCTGACCTTCAACCTGGGTTGACAATACAGCAAAAGGCTGCCCGAAACAGAGATCCCTGATTTCACTCTCAATCTGCGGGTCTATTTTTTCAGCCGGCCCCCGGGTTACATTTATTAATTCCGGTTCATCGTACTCTTTTTTTATCACCACTGCCCATCCCTCCAGGTCCTGGTTATCAAAACTACCTGTAACAATTGTTGATTAAGCTTTAAGCGGTAGAACATAGAATAAGATGGCGAAAAAATGACAGATACTGCCGCCCAAGACGAAGAGGTGCCAGATGGCATGCATCAGCAAG
This sequence comes from Bacillota bacterium, assembly GCA_041309745.1. GTDB lineage: Bacteria > Bacillota > Dethiobacteria > DTU022 > DTU022 > UBA993. Next base: position 2,595 of record JBFYYZ010000048.1, read on the forward strand.
CGTTCGCGGCCGGCATAGAAGATCATCCCTAAGGTGTATGACAGACCCCCTGCCCCAAGAAGGACAAGGCCGCCTGTGCTCAAACCACGGAAAAGATCGCCAATGGAAAAGACAATCAGCCAACCCATCAGCAGGTAAAAAAGGGTGGAGATTACCACGTGCCTGTTGATAAAGAATACCTTGTAAACTATACCCACTAATGCCAGGCCCCAGATAATGCCGGACATTACCCAGCCGCGCACGCCCTGCAGGGTTATCAGGGTAAAAGGGGTGTAGGTTCCGGCGATTAGCAGGTAGATGGCCGAATGGTCGATAATGCGAAAGATACGTTTTGTTTCCGGTGCCTGGACGGCGTGATAAAGGGTGGAGGCCAGGTAAAGCAAAACCAAAGTAGAACCATAGATGCTGACACTGACGATGTGCCAGGCATTGCCGTATATAGAGGCAAAGATTACCAGCACCACCAGGCCGGCAATGGCCATAAGGGCCCCGATGCCATGGGTTACTGAGTTTGCTATTTCGTTGATTAATGTAATGCGTCGGGTCTTCTCCACCCTAAGTCTCAAGCTCCTAAATTGTTTCGACTTACTTAAGCCGATGCCGATTATATCATTTACGGAAGCAGGGTGTCCAACTGTTAACGGTATTCAAACGTATACTGCCCCCTTTGACATCTTTGTATTAGATAATGCCTCTTCGTGTTGTGATGAAGCTAAAATTTTGTTATTCTTTAAATGTGAAGCATTCCCGGCTAACTTTTATCCAAAAATCAAAGGGGTTGGCACTACGATGATCAGTTGCAGCATGAAGCAGTTAGAGGATAAGATTAAGACTTTCAGCAAATTTGGCGATACCGGAAAAGGCGGGATTACCAGGCTATGTTTTACGGAGCCCAATCTTGAGGCACGTGTTGAATTCTGTCGACGCTGCGAGGCTTTGGGCATGACGATAAAAACCGATGATATGGGTAATATATATGCGACCAAACCTGGCAAAGAAAACTTGCCGGCTATCGCTGTTGGCTCGCACCTTGATTCGGTGGTCAGGGGCGGCAATTATGACGGTGTTCTGGGCGTGTT
>JBFYYZ010000049.1:0-10469 GCA_041309745.1 Bacillota bacterium
CGGCGCTTAACACTCTTCTGCCGGGAAGTCTGAAGTAAACATTTTTTTATGATGCGGGGTATGCTAATGAGTATTGAAAGCCAGACATTCACCGAAAAATATGATCTGCTGGGTTGCATCCAATGCGGACGCTGCACCGGGGGTTGCCCGGTTACTGTGCGGGCGGATCTCAATGTTCGCCGCTTTGTGAACGATGCCTATGATGAGGAAAAGCTTGAAGAACTTGCCCGACTGGCGGAAATCTGGGATTGTACTGCCTGTCATACCTGTGCGGTGCGCTGCCCCAAGGGTTTAAAACCGCTTGAAGTACTGCTGGGCTTGCGAACCATGATTGTAGAAAGCGGAAAAGTAGAACCGACAGTTCGCGACGCTCTGCAGAGCGTTCTGCTGGAGGGTAATCCCTGGGAAAAAGCGAGAGCGGCAAGGAGCGACTGGATGGAAGGCCTGGATGTAAAAATTGCCGAGCCCGGCGTTCCGGTCGAGAATCTCTTTTTCGTCTGCTGCACCATTGCTTACGATCCCCGGGTCCAGATGATTGCCAAGAACCTGGTGCGCATTCTGAACAAAGCCGGGGTTGATTACGCTTTTCTTGATGACAGTGAAAGCTGCTGTGGCAGCGAGGTATATACCCTTGGGGAAGAGGGTCTCTTTGAAATGCTGGTGGAAGATAATACAGAATTTTTAAATGAGTTTTCCGCTAACCGTCTTGTTACCCTTTCGCCCCACTGTTTTACAACTTATCGCAAACAGTACCCTGATTTAAAGATGCCGGTTTTGCATTATACACAGCTCTTGGAAGAGTTGCTCAGGGAAGGCAAACTGGCCTGGAAGGGCGATCTGCAGAAGAAGGTTGTTTTCCATGATCCCTGTTATCTCGGTAAGCAGAGTGATGTCTACGACGAACCGCGGCAGCTCCTGAAGAGCATTCCCGGTGTTGAACTGTTAGAGTTTGATCGCCGGCGCGAGCGTTCATTGTGCTGCGAAGGCGGCGGAGGCAAAATGTGGGTGGAGTCGACGTCGAAAAAAGAGCGCCTGGCTGAAACACGGATCAGGGACGCTAAAGCGCTGGATGCTGATATCGTGGCAGTGGCCTGTCCGTTTTGTGTGTTAACCCTGGAGGATGCCATGAAAGGGCTCGGCTACGAGGAAGAGATGCGGGTGGCTGAGATTATGGAACTTCTGGGCGAATTTGTAGAAGCTTAAATTGCTTTTTAATTTTTAGCAGGAGGTGGATAGAAAGATGAAAATGTTTGTTTGTATCAAGTATGTGCCCGATACTTCCGAAGCGGAAGTAAAGGTCAATCCTGATGGCGTATCTGTTGACAGCAGTCGTTTTTCGTTTGATATTAACGATGCTGACAACTATGCTGTTGAGGAATCGGTATTAATTAAGGAAGCCAGTGAGGGCGATGTTACGGTGCTATCGATCGGTCCGAAACAATCGGACGTGATGATTCGCATGGCTATGGCCAAAGGTTGCGATCGGGCAGTGCGTATCGAAGATGAACGCATTGCCGTATATGATCCGCTGATGGTGGCCAAGGTGCTGGCTGGCGCTATAAAGGGCCAGGAATTTGATCTGGTACTGACCGGTTGCATGGCCAATGACGACTGGCACATGTCTACCGGTGTAGCTCTGGCAGAAGAGCTTGGCGTCAACCATGCCTCGATGGTTAAGAAAGTGGAAGTTCTTGACGGAAAAAAGGTCAAGGCCTACCGTGAGCTTGAAGGTGGCCTGATGGAAGTAGTGGAAGTCGAACTACCGGCGGTGTTGACCATCCAGACCGGTATCAACGAACCGCGTTATGCTCCAATTCGCGGCATTCGGGAAGCGCAGAAGAAAGAGCTGAAATTAGCCAGCCTTGACGACCTTGGCCTTGATGCCGCTACAGTCAATGCTGACGCTTCTATGGTAGTTCTTGAGCAGCTTTACATTCCCGAAGTTATTTCATCCGCCGAGTTTATTGAAGGCGAACCGGATGAAAAAGCAGCAAAACTGGCGTCGATCCTGGTTAAAGGAGGCCTTGTATAATGGGTAACATCTTAGTATTGGCGGAACACCGCCAGGGAGTTTTAAGGGATGTCTCTTATGAAATGATGGCTGTTGCCCCCAAGCTGGCCGAACAGATGGGTACTGAAGTAGTAGCTCTTTTAATTGGCAGCGAGATGGATGAGCTGGCCAAGAAAATGGCAGCTTTTGGGATTAAGGTATTAGTTGTCGATGATCCGCTTTTCAAAGACTTTAACGCTGATAAATATCAGAAGGTCCTCTCAGTCCTGATTGATGATCTTAAACCGGCAGTGGTCATGACCGGTCATACTTCCCAGGGTGTTGATTTTATGCCTGCCCTGGCTGTTGAAAAGAAGCTGCCCCTGGTGGCTGATGTGATCAGCCTCGAATTTGCCGGCGGGACGCTTAAAGCGACTCGTCAGTTATATTCTGGCAAGGCTAACGCGGTAATGGCGTTCAAACCGGCCGATACTTATCTGCTGACCTTCCGCGAGGGAGCAGTGGAAGCGCCCGATGCTTCAGCCAGCGGTTCGGTCGAAAAGCTTGATTCACCCCTGAAAGAAGATCTTTCATACCGAAAATTTGTCGAGTATGTTGAAGCCGAAGTGGGCGATGTCGATATTACCCAGTCGGATATTCTGGTTGCTGTGGGTCGTGGTTTAAAAGAAGATAAAAACCTGCCGCTGATTGAAGAACTGGCCAAGGCGATTAAGGCCGATATTGCCGGTTCCCGTGCGGCAACTGACGCCGGCTGGATTCCTCATGATCGCCAGGTCGGGACTTCAGGTAAATCGGTTAAACCTAAACTCTACATTGCTATGGGTATATCCGGGGCATTCCAGCATATAGCAGGGATGAAAGGCGCAAAAACAGTTGTAGCAATCAACAAGGATCCCGAGGCCCCAATCTTTTCCGTGGCCGACTATGCAATTGTTGACGACATGTTTAAGGTTGTGCCCAAGCTGACCGAGAAGCTGAAAGAGCTGAAAGGTTAATGGTCAGCTTAAACGAGGGCCTATCTTGACAGGAGGATGAAAAACCAGATGACGGAAAAACCTAAGATTGGCGTCTATGTCTGTCACTGTGGCATTAATATTTCAGCGACGGTAGACGTTGAGACAGTTGCAGATTATGCACTGAAGCTGCCCAATGTAGAGGTGGCACGTACCTACTCGTATATGTGTTCTGATCCCGGTCAGAACCTGATTAAGAATGACATTAAGGAACACGGGTTAAACCGGGTTATCGTGGCCTCCTGTTCTCCGCGCATGCACGAGCCGACATTTCGCAAAGCCATCCAGGAGGCTGGGATCAATCCCTACTACCTGGAGATGGCGAATATCAGGGAACAATGCTCCTGGGTGCACGAAAATATGGATGAAGCGACGGCAAAAGCTAAGAAGCTGGTGGCCTCATCCGTGGCAAAAGTGAGGCTGCTTGAAGCGCTTGAATCTAAAGAAGTTGACGCTGAGCCGGCAGCCCTGGTAATCGGAGCCGGTATCGCCGGCATTCAGGCAGCGCTGGACATTGCCGATGCGGGTTTTAAGGTTTACCTGGTCGAAAAAACACCGTCGGTTGGCGGCAGGATGGCCCAGTTGGATAAAACATTTCCAACCCTTGATTGCTCAGCCTGTATCCTGACCCCGAAGATGGTTGATTGTGCCAGCCACCCCAATATTGAGCTTTTAAGCTACTCCGAAGTAGAAGAGGTCAGTGGTTTTGTAGGCAATTTTGAGGTCAAGGTGCGCAAGAAGGCACGGTATGTCGATTTTGATAAGTGTACCGGTTGCGGGGACTGTGCGACGCATTGCCGGGTTAAAGATCGCTTCCCCAGCGAATTCGATATGGGTATGGGCAAACGCTCGGCTGTTTACCTGCCCTTTCCCCAGGCCGTGCCGGCCAAGTATACTATTGATCCGGAAAGCTGTCTTTACTTAAGCAAAGGTAAATGCGGCAAAGGCCCGAAATGCGCCGAGGTCTGCCAGGCTGGGGCGATCAACTTTGACCAGGTTGATGAAATCGTGGAATTCAAAGTCGGGGCCATAATTGTGGCCACCGGGTTTGATCCCTTTGATGCATCGCGCAAGCCGGAATATGGTTACAGCGATTACCCGAATGTGATTACCGGCATGGAGATGGAGCGTCTCGTTTCAGCTTCCGGTCCAACCGGTGGTAAAGTAAAAATCTTTAACGGCGAAGAGGAGATCGAGCCAAAAGAAGTTGCTTTTATCAAGTGTGTCGGCTCAAGGGATGCCAGCGTCGGTAACGAGTACTGCTCCAGGGTTTGCTGCATGTACGTCGCCAAGCAAGCCCACCTCGTAAGGGATAAACTGCCTGATGCCAACATCCGGGTTTACTACATGGATGTGCGGGCTTTCGGGAAAGGTTTCGAAGAATTCTATGACCGGGTTCGCCGTGAAAATGTTCGTTACATCCGCGGCAATCCATCCGAAATATTCAAGCGGGGCAACAAGCTGGTAGTTAAGGTTGAAGATACATTAACAGCAACTCCGCTCGAAGACGAAGTCGATCTGGTCGTGCTCGGGGTCGGTTTGGAACCGAGGGCTGATATGCGCCAGACGATTGATCTGCTACGCTTGTCGCAGTCGCCAGATCGCTTTTTCCTCGAAGCTCATCCCAAGCTGCGGCCCGTTGATACCGCTACTGATGGGGTTTTCTTAGCCGGCTGTTGCCAGGGGCCGAAAGACATCCCCGATACTGTTGCTCAGGCCAAGGGTGCTGCCTCTTCGGCGATGATTCCGCTGGCCAGGGGCAAGGTGATGATCAGCGCCCAGGTGGCCACTGTCGACGAATCAACCTGCAGGGGCTGTGGTTTCTGTGTTAATATCTGTCCCTACACGGCTATAGAACTGGTCACGGTTAACCGTTTTGGCCATGAAGTCGAGGTGGCCAGGGTTAACGAAGCCCTCTGCAAGGGTTGCGGATCATGTTCGGCCGGTTGTCTTTCCGATTCAATCCAGCCGAAATCGTTCCGTGATCGCCAGATCTTACCGCAGATAGCGGCATTGGGGGTCTTTAAATGAACGATAATTACGAACCTAACATTGTAGCTTTCCTTTGCAACTGGTGCTCCTACGCCGGTGCGGACCTGGCGGGAACCAGCCGGGTTCATTACCCGGCTAACATCCAGGTAATCAGGGTGATGTGTTCCGGGCGGGTTAATCCGCTCTACGTGATGAATGCCCTGCAGCAGGGAGCCGATGGGGTATTGGTCTCAGGTTGCCATCCCGGCGATTGCCATTATATGGAGGGTAACTTCTATGCCCGGCGCCGTCTTGGCATGTTGAAAGACCTGATGGAATTTGTCGGCGTTGATCCTAAGCGGTTTCACATGAGCTGGGTATCAGCATCTGAGGGGCATAAATGGAAGGAAGTTGTGGAAAAAACCGTCGAAGATGCGCGTGAGGCCGGGCCGTTTGAAGGTTTCAGGCGCCGGCAGATCGACTGGTAGGAGGGGTTATTAGAAGATGGATTTGGAACAATTGCGTAAAACCGCAGCAGAGGTTGTTGCCCGGGATGATGTAAAGTACCTGATCGGTTGGAAGAAAGGTTCTTACGGCTACCGGGTTGCCCCCTCATTTGTCGAAGATGCCGCAGGCGCTGCAGAGTTGATCTTTTCACCCCTCTGCATCGCAAACCTGACCACTTACCTGACCCTGGTCGAGAAAACTCCTCTGCCCCGCGGTCAGGAAGCAGATAAAAGGAAAGTTGCCCTGATGGTTAAAGGTTGTGACAGCAGGGCAGTTGTGCAGCTACTGGTTGAGAAAGGTATTCACCGGGAAGATGTTATCGTCATCGGCTGCCCCTGTCCCGGGATGGTCGATCAGAGTTTGCTGGCGGAAAAATATGGAGACACGGAAGAACCGGCCGAGGTCAAGTGGAACGGCGACAGTTTTATTTTGGTTCGCGGTGGAGAAGAAATTAAAATTCCCAGGGATGAAGTGCTTGCCGAAAAATGCCGTTTCTGTCGTTACCCAAACCCGGTTATCAGTGACCATTTGATCGGCGACGAGGTCGAAAAATGGGATCCGGCAGAAGACAGCGGGGTGAGTGATCTTGAAGCCAAGGATGTTGATGGACGCTGGGAATACTGGCAAGATCAATTCACCAAGTGTATCCGCTGTTACAGTTGTCGTAATGTATGCCCGCTTTGTTATTGCCAGGATTGTATCCTTGATCGGCTTAACCCGACCTGGGTCAACCGGGCGGTCAACTTTTCCGAAAACACAGCTTTTAATATATCCCGGGCTTTCCACCTGGCCGGTCGCTGTATTGAATGCGGCGAGTGTGAAAGGGTCTGCCCGGCCAATATCCCCCTGGGCAAAATTAACCGCAAAATGGCCAGGGAAGTTCGGGAGAAATACGGTTTCGAACCGGGACTCGATCCCGAGGCCGAGCCGTTCCAGGCCAGCTTTAAGCCTGATGATCCCGAGGATTTCATACTGTAGAGGTGGGTGATATGTCAGCGATGCTTTTAAATAAAGAAAAATGGCCTGAATTTGTTGGGAAGTTGACCGGTAAGAATCTTTGGGCGCCGAAGCTCGAGGGCGAAGCGATGCGTTTTGCCCCGGTAGCAGAAGGTGCGGAGATCTCCCTGGATTATGGTAATACGCGGGTACCACCCAAGGGGGCAGCTTTTCCCCAAACCGAAACAATGTATCTTTTCCAAGTGGGAAACATCGAGATGGAAGAGCCGAAACTGGAAGAAGAGATGATCCTGCTTGGAGTCCGGCCCTGTGATGCCCGGGCGATGGCGATTGTTGAGAAGCTATTCCGGTGGGATTGCGATGATCCTTACTACCTGAAAAGGCGGGAGCTGGTCACTTTAGTTGGCCTTGCCTGTACTGAGCCGGGCTTAAACTGTTTTTGCTCTTCCGTTGGCGGAGCGCCTGACTCCACCGAGGGTCTCGACCTGCTCATGTATGATCTCGGAGACAACTACCTGCTGGAAGCGGTAACTGCCAAAGGTGAAGATTTACTGGCAGAGACAAAAGAGTTGCTTACTGACTCCAATGCTGATGTGGTTAAAGCAAAAGAGAAGCTGGTTGCCGATGCCGGAGCGAAGATCAAACGAACCGTAGACCACGAGGGCATTCCGGAAGGACTACCCGGCCTGTGGGAAGATCCGCTCTGGAAGAGAGTATCCGCATCCTGTATCGGTTGCGGAACCTGTACCTACCTTTGTCCCACCTGTCACTGCTTTGACATTCAGGATGAGGTGGAAGGCTTTGAGGCGCGGCGTTGCCGGACATGGGACTCCTGTATGTTCGAAGAGTACACCATGCATACTTCCGGGCACAACCCCAGGCCGACCCGTCGTGAAAGAACCAGGAACCGTATTAACCATAAATATAATTACTATGTCGATAAGTTCGATGTTATTGCCTGTGTTGGCTGCGGGCGATGCATCAACCTTTGCCCTGTCAATATCGACATTGTTGAAATCCTAAGACAGGTGAAGGAGGCGCTATAATGACCGCTGAAAACCCTTATATCCCCTATTTTGCAACCATAGAGGATAGTTGGCATGAAACAGGCGGCGATCGCTGTATTAAAACCTTCAAAGTTGTTTTTGATGATCCAGCCGTCCGTGACAGCTGGAGCCATAAACCGGGACAATGCGCCATGATCGGTGTGCTCGGTGAAGGGGAGAGCATGATCTCGATCTCCTGCTCGCCGACAGAAGGCAAATTTTTACGGTTCTCAGTCATGAAAATGGGTAAAGTTACCCAGGCTCTTCATAAGCTCGAAACAGGCGACAAGATTACAGTGCGTGGTCCTTACGGTAACAGTTTTCCCGTAGATGACTGGCAGGGTAAAAAGATCCTGACCATCGGCGGCGGAATCGGGCAGGCTCCGCTTAGGCCGATCGTTGAGTATGTAAAGGCCAATCGCGACAAGTATGCCGGTTTGACCATGATTTACGGCGCCCGGTCTTCCGGGGATCTCTGCTTTAAGGGCGAGTTTGATGAGATGAGCAAATGCGATGATCTCTCCTGCCACCTGACTATCGATATCGAGGAAGAAGGATGGGGCCACAATGTAGGCTTTGTGCCACAGATGCTGCTCGACCTCAATCCTTCACCGGAAAATACCATTGCTGTGACCTGCGGTCCGCCGATCATGATCCGTTTTGTGCTGGAAAACCTGAAAAAGCTTGGTTTTAGCGATGAACAGATCTATACCACGCTGGAAAACAGGATGAAGTGCGGTATCGGAAAATGTGGGCGCTGTAACGCCGGTGGCATGTATGTCTGTAAAGACGGACCGGTTTTCAGTTATGCCGTATTGAAAGATATTCCGGAAGCATTCGCCTAAAGTTTGTTGCATTTTAAGAACAAAAAGAGAGACAGGGAACTTCAAGTTCCCTGTCTTTTTTTTTAAGTATTAATAGGTTTTTGCTTACCGGGTAAAATCTGTCCGCCGGTTCGCTACTCCATAATGCTAATTGCTTGTCGGTCGCTGGTGGTTGTGCTAAGATTACTTTACAGCAGGGCAGTGTTATTGTCAGGCTTCTTCGTTGGGAGGCTAACCTCATGGAACAGTTCGGACTGGTGCTCAACACCACAGATGATACCGCTTCAGTCAATCTGCAACGACACCTGACCTGCGAAAGCTGTGGTAAATGCGGTATCTTAAGTGGTTCAGGCAGGCGTGACATAACCGTGGAAGCCCTTAATCCCATTCAGGCAAAAAGCGGCCAGCGAGTAATCCTTGAGACAGATGACCGTCAAATCCTCTTTATCTCCTTTATGCTTTATCTTGTGCCGGTAGCGGCTTTGCTGGCCGGCATTCTTTTAGGCCTGGCAACAGCCGGTCGCTTTAACCTGACCATGAACCACGAGCTTTTTGCGGTCTGTACAGGCCTGGTTATGATGGCAGTGGTTTTCATTCTGATCCGCCTGTGGGACAGGAGTGTTAAAAATAACCCAAAATATAAGCCGGTTATCACCGGCCTGATTCAGGCTGAAGAACCGTGTGGCGATCTGAGTAGCGATTAAAGAAGTCTCATTTAAGACAGTGGGGGGAGTACCGTGTCAGAACAATATAATGTTGCAGTAGTCGGAGCAACAGGGATGGTTGGTCAGAAGATGATCGAGGTTTTAATCGAAAGAGATTTTCCTTTCAAAAAACTAAAACTACTGGCTTCTTCGCGCTCGGCTAATCAGAAGGTTGAAGCCGGTGGCCAGTATTATACGGTAGAAGAATTAACAGCCGAATCATTTGCCGGTGTTGAGTTTGCTTTCTTTAGCGCCGGTGGGGATATCAGTGAAGTATTTGCTCCGGAAGCGGTTAAACATGGCGCAGTGGTGATCGATAACAGCAATGCCTTCCGGATGGACCCCGCTGTGCCCCTGGTTGTGCCTGAGGTCAATCCGGATAGTGTTTTTAAGCACCAGGGCATTATTGCCAACCCCAACTGTTCGACAATCCAGATGGTTGTCGCCCTGAAGCCTCTGCAGGATGCAGTGCCGATCAAGCGGGTGGTGGCCGCAACCTACCAGGCCGTATCCGGCGCCGGCAAAGAAGCCGTTGACGAATTGCTTGAACACAGCCGGGCTGCCCTTGAGGGAAGATTAGTTATCCCCGAACGGATACCACATAAAGGGGCCAAACGAAATTTTCAACTCGCTTTTAACTGTGTGCCCCAGATTGATGTTTTCGTTGAAGACGGTTATTGCAAAGAAGAGATAAAAATGATCAACGAAACACGCAAGATCATGGAACTTCCCAATCTGCCGGTGACGGCTACTACGGTAAGAGTGCCTGTGGTCACGAGCCACTCGATTGCCGTTAACGTGGAATTCAGCGGCCCCCTTGAGGCAGGAGAGGCAAGAGATCTTCTCGCCAGGGCTCCCGGGGTTGTTCTTCTTGACGATCCCGCTGATTTAAGTTATCCCATGCCTCTTTATGCGGCTGATGACGATGCCGTATTTGTCGGCAGGATCAGGCCTGATCATTCAGTGGAGCACGGGCTTAATCTCTGGGTGGTTTCGGACAATATCCGTAAAGGAGCAGCAACAAACTCGATCCAGATCGCCGAGCTTTTAATCAATCATTAATTGTCAGGGGAGGGTTTTCAGTGAGCAGAATCGTAAAGGTTGGGTTAATCCAGGCCCACCACGAAGTACATGGCGATGAACCGGTAGCAAAGCATAAGGAAGCAGCTCTCGAAAAGCATTTAAAGATGATTAAAGAAGCGGCAGATAAAAAAGCGCAAATTGTCTGCCTGCAGGAGATTTTTTACGGGCCTTATTTCTGTGCTGAGCAGAATGTCAAATGGTATGAGTCTACCGAGAAAATTCCGGACGGGCCGACCACCAAACTGATGCAGGAAGTGGCAAAAAAATACGGCATGGTCCTGGTTGTTCCCATGTACGAAGAGGATAATACCGGGGTCTATTTCAACACTACAGCGGTGATCGATGCCGACGGA
>JBFYYZ010000050.1:0-3028 GCA_041309745.1 Bacillota bacterium
TCGCCATCGACCCGCACCCGCACATAGCCCTTGCGGCGCCTCTCTTCGAAGAGTCGCGCAGATTCGCCATTACGGCTGCGCACCCGGGGGGCTAACACCGGGACCTTAGTTTCTTCCGGCAGGGCCAGCACCTGATCAACCATCTGCTGGACCGTCTGCTGGCTGATCGGCTTATCGCAGGTCGGGCAATAGGGGTGCCCAATACGGGCGTAAAGCAAACGGATGTAGTCATAAATCTCAGTTACCGTGCCGACCGTAGAACGCGGGTTCCGCGAGGCGGTTTTCTGGTCAATGGAGATCGCCGGGGAAAGCCCTTCGATCTGATCAAGATCTGGTTTATCCATCTGCCCCAGAAACTGGCGGGCATAAGCCGAGAGCGATTCCACATAACGCCTCTGCCCTTCGGCATAGATGGTGTCAAAGGCCAACGACGATTTTCCGGAACCGCTTAAGCCTGTAAACACTATTAATTTATTACGCGGCAGGGTCAGGTTAACATTTTTCAGATTGTGCTCCCTGGCCCCGCGAATAATGATTTCTCCTGCAGTCAATAAGTCCACCTCTATTGCTGTAAAATCTTTTTTAAGCCTGTTTTTCCAGTTCAAAAATCAGGTCGCGCAGCTCCGCCGCCCGTTCGAAAGCCAGCTCCCTTGATGCCTGGAGCATCTCTTTTCGTATTTTTTCGATTGTTTTGCGCCGCTGGGCAGCAGGCATTTTCCGATACTGATCATCTAAGTAGCGTCCCTCTTCCTCGGCCACAGCTGTGGCTTCGATTAACCCGTAGACCGGCTTTATGATGGTCTGCGGTATAATATTGTGCTCCTCGTTGTAAGCAACCTGCCTGCTGCGACGGCGTTCGGTTTCTTCGATCGCCCGCTGCATCGAGGGGGTTATCTCCTCGGCGTACATTAAGACCCTGCCTTCAATGTTACGGGCGGTGCGGCCAATAGTCTGAATCAGCGACCGGTCGGAGCGCAGGAAACCCTCCTTATCGGCATCGAGGATCGCCACCAGGGTCACCTCCGGCAAATCCAGCCCTTCGCGCAGCAGGTTAATCCCGACCAGGACATCGAATTCGCCAAGGCGCAGTCCCCTGATGATCGCCATCCGTTCAATAGCATCGATATCGGAATGCATGTAACGCACCCTGATCCCCATGTTGCGGTAATAATCGGTCAGATCTTCAGCCATCCGCTTGGTCATCGTTGTTACCAGCACCCGCTGGCTCTTTTCCGCCCGGATCCTGATTTCACCGTAGAGATCATCCACCTGGCCTATTGCAGGGCGCACTTCAACTTCAGGATCAACCAAACCAGTGGGGCGAATGATCTGCTCTACCACCGCATTGCTGTGCTCCAGCTCCCAGGGCCCCGGAGTGGCCGAGACCAGGATAGCCTGCCCGACTAAACTCTCGAATTCGTCAAAACGCAGCGGGCGGTTGTCGAGGGCCGATGGTAGCCTGAACCCGTACTCCACCAGGTTGTTTTTTCGCGAAAAATCACCACGGTACATCCCGTTGATCTGGGGAATGGTGATATGCGACTCATCGATCACCAACAGCAGATCTTCCGGGAAGTAATCGATCAGCGTTGCCGGCCTGCTGCCGGGTAGTCGGCCGTCTAAATGGCGCGAGTAGTTTTCGATACCGCTGCAAAAACCGATCTCCTGCAGCATCTCCAAGTCGTAATTGGTGCGCTGTTCGAGACGTTGGGCTTCGAGCAAACGGTCGCAGCTGCGGTAGTAGGCCAGCCGCTCCTGCAGTTCGGCTTCAATATCAACGATTGCACGCTGCAGCTGATCAGGCGCCGTTACGTAATGGGTGGTCGGGAAAATAGCCACATGTGTTCTTTCGCCACTGACCCGACCGCTGACAAGATCGATTTCGCGCAGCTTCTCTATTTCATCGCCGAAAAGTTCCACCCGGATCGCCGCCTCGGAAAACGATGCAGGGATAATTTCGACCACATCGCCCCTCACCCGGAAGGTGCCCCGGTGAAAGTCGATCTCATTGCGTTGATACTGGATATCGACGAGACGCTCAATAATTGTGTCGCGGCTGATCTGCATCCCCAGGCGCAGCGAAAGGACCTGATCCAAGTAATCCTGGGGAGAACCAAGCCCGTAAATGCAGGATACAGAGGCAACAATCACCACATCACGCCGCTCCAGCAGGGCACTGGTTGCAGAGTGGCGCAGTTTGTCAATTTCATCATTGATCGATGAATCTTTTTCTATATATATATCGCTTGAAGGCAGGTAGGCTTCCGGCTGGTAATAATCGTAGTAGCTGATGAAATACTCCACCGCGTTGTCGGGTAAAAGTTCCTTGAACTCACTGCAAAGCTGGGCAGCAAGAAGTTTATTCGGAGCCATCACCAGCGTCGGGCGCTGTACCCGTTCAATGACGTTGGCAATCGTAAAAGTTTTACCTGAGCCGGTTACCCCAAGCAGGGTCTGGTAATTATAGCCCCGGCGCAAACCTTGCACCAGGGCTTTTATTGCTTCAGGCTGATCGCCGGACGGCCGGTAATCCGCTTTGATTTTAAAGATGCCGTTTTCGGCCAATATCCCACCTCCAACAACTTTCATTATAGCACAAATCAGCCGGTACTTAAGTCAGTAGGCGGTAGTGAATCAGCTGAAAAAGACCGGTAGGGCTTCCCAGAGAATCATTGCCAGACCTAACAAGCAAAAGAGAGCTGCTGTGCCGATCCTTAAGTGACGGGGGTCAAGCCTGGAGATGAAGCGACTGCCAATATAGACAGCGATCAGGTGATTAAAGAACAAGGCTAACATTGCTCCACCAAAAACAGCAACAGGGTAGCCAAGCCCGGCAGCCAGGAACATGGCGGCAAGCTGGGTTTTATCGCCGAACTCAGCCACAAAAACCATGACCATGGTCCGGATAAAACCGTCGCGGCCGCTGCATTCTTCGTCGGGGTTGTCTTGACGGCGATAACTGCGGATACCCATAACGATAAATACCAAGCCGGATATGACAGCAATTAGGGTATGGGGCAGGTATGCA